>CAZCEX010000235.1:0-6850 GCA_964497785.1 uncultured Thermoanaerobaculia bacterium
CCTCCCGCTCGTGGCGCCAGGTCTCGATCTCGTCCAGGTAGGCGGGGTCGACAGGAGCCTGTTGAACGCCGCACGCAGACAGAAGAAGGGCGAAGAACAGAATCACGAATGAAAATTGGTGGGTCGTTCTCATCGGTTCATTGTACGCAAGACGGTTGATGGGGAAGGAGGTGCAGAAGAGAAGGAAAAACAAAAAACAGAAAATGCAAAGGCGCAAAGGTGCAAAGGCGCAGAGAATTAGGACAGGTAGAGACGAGGTCGGCCTCCAGAGACTGTTCACAACACGATGGATACCGTTCTTGATGGGTGTTGGGCCGAAGTGGACTACCAGGGCCGGCCTGAGGTCCATGAACCCTGCCCCTTGCTTCTCTCTGCGCCTCTGCGCCTTTGCGTTTTTTCCTTTCTTCGGTGACCTTCGGCTGCGCCATAATGCTCGGTGTGGTGAAAACAATCCTCCGGTGTGGCCCCTTTACGGCTGGCAGTGATGACGGCCGACGGTTCTTCGAAGATGCGGTAGTGGAGGTGTACGAAAGCCACCTGACACTGCTCGAGGGACCTTCCGGGTCTGGCAAGAGCACGCTCCTGCGCCAGGTGGCGGGGTTGGCTGCGGCGCCCGATGCCGAACGCAGCCTGTGCGGACAAGAGTATGCAACCCGTGACCTTCCCGTGTGGCGCTCTGTGGTGACCCTGCTAGCTCAAGGAGCGCCGGTGCTGCCGGGCACTGTGGAAGAAAACCTCGGTTTCCCGTTTCAGCTGCGCCATTCCGGTGAGCGTTTCTTCGACGAGGGGCAAGCCCGTGACACGCTCGACGCGGTAGGCCTGGACGCGATCGCTCTCGATCGGGAAGCGTCATCGCTCTCAGGTGGCGAGCGTCATCGGCTGTGTCTGGTGCGTGGTCTTTTGTGGGACCCACAGGTACTGCTTGCCGATGAGCCGCTTGCCGGGCTCGACGAGGATGCAGCGGTGCGCTGCTTCGATCTCCTTTTGCAGCAGGCACGCCGACCCGGGCGAGCCGTGGTGTGCGTCCTGCACGATCCAACCCTGGGTATAGAAGCGGATCGCCGGATTCGGGTCTCTGGGGGCAAGGTGGGCCCACCATGAGCGGACTGATTCTGCTGACTCCGCTCGACCTCGTCGTTGCGACGATCCTCATCGGCGCCGCCGGCGCCGTTTCTCTCGCGATGCGGCTCGGTATAGAACGGCGGCTCGCCTGGTCGGCGTTGCGAACCGTCGTCCAGCTCGGGTTGGTCGGGCTCATCCTGGAGAGGATTTTCGCCATCAATCGGCCGTTGTTGGTCATTCTGATTCTGGTCGTCATGATCTTTTTCGCGGGCCGTGAGGCGGTCAACCGTTCGCAGCGGCGCTACCAGGGTATTCGGCTCGATGCGACGATCGCCATGGCGACGACGTGTCTTGTTGTCGGCGCCGTCGTGACCCAGGTGGTGGTGGGCGTCAAGCCGTGGTACGACCCGCAGTACGTGATCCCGCTGCTTGGCATGATATTGGGCAATTCTTTGACCGGGGTGTCTTTGTGTCTAGAACGCCTGCTCGAGCACCTGTCAGCGCGACGGCACGAGGTTGAGCTTCTGCTCGCGTTCGGGGCGACTCGCTCAGAAGCTCTGGCCCGGCCCCTGCGGGCCGCAGTCAGAACCGGGATGATCCCGGTGACGAACGTGATGGCTGCAGCGGGCATCGTCGCACTGCCGGGCATGATGACAGGCCAGATTCTCGCCGGAGCGCCGCCGATGCAGGCAGTCGCTTATCAGGTCGTCGTCATGTTCATGATCGCTGCTGCCAACGCACTCGGTTCGATGATCATCGCCACTGCCGCCGCGCGCAGGCTCGTAACGGCCGACGGGCGGTTGGAGGTTGAGAAGTTGAGTGGGGTGGGGGAGTGAAAGCTGACGGCTCATAGCTGAATCCTACTTCCTCCGACTCCACATCCACCCAACAAACGCTCCCCCAAGACCGAAGAGCACGACCGCACCTGTGTGCCACAACAGGACATGGCGGAGATCCGAGACCGGGCATCTGAGGTGGGTGACGGCGTCTGCTGCGATGGCTGCGCCGACACCGCCCAGGAGGCCCGCCATCCAGGCGCGCATGGGGTAGGCCCTGAAAACCAGCAGCAGGGTGACGAGGAAGGTGGGCACGGCGAGCGCAGCATCGTTTGCCATGCAACTTACGCCGTGGCCGAGTGGATCGGTTGCCCACGGCACTGCGTCAGGGCTGAAACGCCAGGTTACGAATCCGACAGCGAGCTGGTAGACAACGGCCGCACACAGTGCGGCGGCGGCGATCGATGGCGGTACGCTCCGACCAGGAACCGACTCTCTGAGGGCGAGGCCGATCAGCAGTGCGGCTGCGCCGATCTCCAGTATCGAGCAACCCCAGCTCAGCCAACCCGGGATGCTCTGGATGTCGGACCGAAGACCGAAAAAGACAACGGCGATTGCGAAGACCACTGAGGCCACGGCGAGAACGTTGACCGTCCGCCGCCACACGGGAGACAGTGGGTGCACTGGTGAATGATCGTGCTCGATCGCCTGGCGCAGCGCCTCCGGGAGCTGGGGTGCGTTCACGATGCTTTCCTCTGTTCTTGGGCCAGGGTGCGTAAGTTCTTGAGGGCGCGGTGGGCTCTGACCTTGGCGGTTCCGGGTGCGAGGCCCATGATTTCGCCGACCTCTTGAAAGCTCAGTCCCAGAAGGTGGTGGAGAATGAGGATCTCCTGGGCGACGCCGGGGAGCTGGGCCATCATTTTGAAAAGCGTCGCCTTGTCACCGTATCGCTCCATTTCGGCCGGCACCGGGATTTCGGGGAGGTCCTCGTTGGCGAGGTCTTCCTTCCGCCTGCGCATCGTGCGCAAATGCATCAGGGCTACATGGCGGGAGATCGCGTACAGCCACGGCCGAACCGGGCGTGGGGTGGTGTAGGTGTGGCGGGCGCGGTGCACCTGCAAAAAGGTCTCCTGGAGAAGGTCCTCGGCGGTGGAGGAGTTGCGTACGAACGTCCAGAGGTAGCGCTGCAAAGGCGCTTTCATCGCCGAATAGAGGCCGCTGAAGGCCTCCATCTCGCCCTGCTGGTAGCTCGTCATGAATTCCACCAGTTGCTGCTCATCGGGCTTTTGGACCACAGGAATCCTTTCGCCGCTGCTGGTCAGATGGTTACATGTCGCTGTCGGCAGTAAGACCTTATCATCTTCCAATTGGTCTCGTGAGAATGGGTTTGGTAAAGCATTTCTTCGCCCTTGCCTCTCCCCGGACCTTCGAGATGCAGAGTGCAGACCACACAGGGGAGAGGCAAGGGCGAAGAAATGCTCTGGCGGAATTTTCAGAAAAGGAAGACCCGTATAATGCGCCGATGCAGCTTGCGGACGCCCTGATCGAGTGGTTTCAAACAAACGCGAGGCCTCTGCCGTGGCGAACCGAGCCGCGTGACCCTTACCGCAGCTTGGTGAGTGAAATCATGCTCCAACAGACCCAGGTGGACAGGGTGGTTGATCGTTTTGAGGCCTTCGTCAAGCGTTTCCCGACGGTCGTTTCCCTGGCCTGTGCGGATGAGGAAGAGGTGCTCGCCTTGTGGTCGGGCCTGGGCTATTACCGCCGAGCGCGGATGTTGCACAGCCTGGCGCAGGTCGTGTATGCGGATCACGGCGGGGTGCTGCCGGATCAGACGGCCCAGTTGCGTTCTTTGCCCGGAGTGGGGGAGTACACGGCGGCGGCGGTGGCTTCGATGGTTCACGGACGAAAAGAACCGGTGGTCGACGGCAATGTCAGGCGGGTTGGCGCCAGGGTGCTGGCTTTCGACGGTGATTCGCGGTCGATGGTTGCGACACGTCGGTTTCAAGCCTGGATTCGCGAGCTGATGGTTGATCGGCCGCCGGGCATCGTCAACGAGGCTCTGATGGAGCTTGGCGCCACATTGTGCACGCCGCGGGAGCCGCGATGCCCCGAGTGTCCTTTGAAACGGTCTTGCGTGGCTCGCAACGAGGGTCTTACCGCTGCAATTCCTTCGCCGCGATCGGTCCGTGCGGTGGAGCACCTGCATTGGGTCGCTGCGTGTTGTGTGCGCGGCGACGGCCGTTGGCTGGTTCGTAGGGTCGAATCGGGCCCGATTCTTCAGGGACTGTGGCTTCCTCCGCTCGCCGACCTCGGGCATGAGTTCTCCCCTTACGAGGCAGCGAAGACACTGCTTCCCGCCCTGATCGCGAGCGAGGTCGAGGCGTTTCCAGCCGTGCGACACAGCATCACACACCGCCGGATCGATGTCGTGCCGGTCCGAGTCCTGGTAACCGATCTCGAGGTTGATGCCGCAACGTGGCGATGGATCGACCCGGCAGGTCCCGGTCTCGCCACCTCGAGCCTTTTGGGAAAGCTCTGGAAGTCTATTAATGGTTGAGTTAGCGGTGGTGGTTTAGCTTTTAACGCATCGCGGCAAGAGAGAATGAATGACGGTTCATTCCTCTGCTATACTCGCCGTCGTGATACGCCAGCCATTTCGATTTTCTCAACGGGCCGCAACCGGAAACGGTGGCTCGTTTTTTTATTGGGGTTGAAGGTAAGGAGGGGACATGGAGCACGCGACAGCAGGCGCTTTTCTTGGCATTCCCGGTGTGGTCTGGTTCTGGCTCATCAGCATCGTCGGCATTGGTGGGGTGATCTACTCCCTGAGTCGTCGGTTCGGACTGCTTCGCCTGGGTAGGGAGGACAACCGCTTCGACCGACTCGGCGAACGGTTCAAGCACATGCTGATCTACGCCATCGGTCAGCGCAAGATGTTCGACGATCCTGTCGCAGGTTTCTACCACCTCTGTATTTTTTATGGCTTTCTGGTCGTCAGCCTGCGTACCGTAGCGATGGTGCTCGAGGGTTTCTTCGCCGGCTGGGAGCTGCCGCTGCTCCACACCTCTCTTGGTCACGCCTATCTGTTTTCAAAAGACATTTTCGAATTGCTCGTTCTCGTCGGTATTGCATTCGCGATGTTTCGTCGTGCTTTCGGCAAAAAAACGAGGATCGTCAACAGCTTTGGCGCCTGGCTGGTGCTCTGCCTCATCGGCGGCCTGATGCTCACCGACCTCGCCGCCGAGGGTGCGCGGATAGCCGCGGGTGATGTCAGCGGTTCGTTCTTGCCGGTGTCCGCAGCGGTTGGGACCCTCTTTGCGGGTATGTCGGAGTCGGTGCTGCAAGGGATCTACACGGGGATGTGGTGGTTCCACCTCCTGATTCTGTACTACTTCGCCAACGAGCTGCCGTACTCGAAACACTTTCACGTTTACACCTCGCTTTTCAACGTCTTCTTCGCCAATCTGGATGCCCCAGGCAAGCTGCCGACGATGGATCTCGAGAACATCGACGAGGACACGCGGTTTGGGGTCTCGACCATCACCGACTTCACCTGGAAGCAGATGCTCGACCTCTACACGTGTACCGAGTGCGGTCGCTGTCGGGAGTTCTGTCCGACCACCCTGACGGACAAACCGCTGCAGCCGGTGCTCTTTACCAAGATGATCAGGAATCAGCTCTACGCCGAGCAGAAGACCCTTCTCTCCGACCCCGGTGAAACGGGATCGGCCTCGGAGACAGAGCTCGTGCCGGTGGTCGTCGATCCGGAGATCGTCTGGGCGTGTACGACCTGTCGTTGGTGCGAAAGGGCATGCCCGCTCGACATCAGCTATGTCGACAAGATCGTCGAAATGCGCCGCAACCTGGTGCTCGAAAAGGCCGAGTTCCCGGAAGCCGCGCAGCCCGCTTTCCGTGGCTACGAGGTCAACGGCAACCCGTGGCAGCTGCCCGCAGAGGAAAGGGCGGACTGGGCGAAGGGCCTCGATGTCCCTCTTGCGGCGGAGGCCGGAGGCGATTTCGACTACCTCTTCTTCGTGGGCTCTCCCGGGAGCTACGACGACCATGGCAAAAAGGTCTCACAGGCTTTCGTCAAGATCCTCAAGGCAGCCGGCGTCAAGGTGGCGATCCTCGGGCCCGAAGAACTGAGCTCGGGTGATGCCGTACGGCGCCTCGGCAACGAGTACCTCTATCAGATGATGGCCCAGCAGAACATCGAGACGATGAACGGTTACGGTGTCAAGAAGGTCGTGACGAACTGTCCCCATGTCTTCAACGCCTTGAAGAACGAGTACCCGGATCTCGGTGGCGAGTTCGAGGTCGTTCACGGTACCCAGCTGGTGGCGGACCTGGTTCGTGCTGGAAAGATCAAGCTGAGCGAGCCGGTCGACGAGAAGGTCGGGTTCCACGATCCGTGTTACCTGGGACGCACCAACGGTGAGTACGGCGCACCGCGTTTCCTGCTCAACGCAATTCCCGGCGTCCAGGTGCGCGAGGCCGAGCTCAACCGCGACCGGTCCATGTGCTGCGGCGCCGGCGGTGGACGCATGTGGTTGGAGGAGGATCTCGGCACGCGGATCAATCAGACCCGATACGCCCAGCTCGAGAAGACCGGCTTCGACGACGTGGCCGTAGCATGTCCATACTGCTTCTCGATGCTCTCCGACGCTCAGAACGAGCTCGGTCATGAAGAGGCTCAGACCTGGGATGTTATCGAACTGGTGGCGCGATCGCTCGCGACATGAGATAATTTGCGCTCTTCGGCCCGCCGGGATGCGGGAGCGGAGGTAGGAGGAGGACGCCCCTTTGGCAACGCCCAGGGGGCGTTGCTTTGTCCTCTGCCCTAGGAGGGTGTACCGAATAGAATTGGCGGCGCCTATCGGGTGTCGTTTGGTCCATTTTCCGCCGGATTCTTGGCCCATACAACCAGTATGAACCTGCGAATCCGGAGAAAAATGACCTCAAACGACCCTCCGAAATCCATCCACCCTCTATTCGGTACACCCTCCTAG
>CAZCEX010000236.1:0-6843 GCA_964497785.1 uncultured Thermoanaerobaculia bacterium
TTGCGCGCCGCGACCACACCCTCGCCTGTCAGCGGTCAGAGCCGATCTCGGGGTCGCGAACTCGGCCTGACTCGCACGCCAGTCGAGCGCGGGTTGATTGGGGAGTCTGCGACCACGCTGATCGCGCGCCGGCGGCCTCCATCTGAGCCGGGAGAGCTGCCCTTCGAAGCGCTTCCCGTGGGAGCCAGGCAGCGGTATTGTGCGTGGCGCGCCGCGGTTCCGGGTGGTTGTACCGGCACAATACCGTACCTGACACTCCCGATGTGGCGCGCTGTTCACGGGTCCTAATACGGCTTCGGATACGGCCACTGCCACCGCCACGGTTTTGGTCTCGGTCTCGGTCTCGGTCTCGGTCACGGTTACGGATACGGCCACGGATGCGGCCACGGCTACGGGCAGACGATGATTGCCCCGCGAACCCGGCGACGCTACTCTCGATTCGTCGATACAATTACGACATGAGCTCGCATTTCGCACCACAGTGGTTGCCCACGATCTCGTGAGCGAGTACGAATGCTCTGAAGATCGGCGTGAGGAGCAGCGATGAAGAAGCCGTCGAGATCAGATGTCAGCAAACCGAAAGTGGAAGAGTACGCCTACAAAAAGGAGTTCTACCGGGACGTGGCCGTGGCGGCCGATTACGATCAGCATCGTTTCGTGACCCCGGCGAGAAAGCGGAGGAACGTTCGCAAGTGGCGTGCAATCAAAACGGCGCTCGATCAGACGACGGATGTTCGTTCGATTCTCGACCTGCCATGCGGAACCGGGCGATTCACGGGTGACCTGGCCGGGCTCGGAATCGACGTGGTCGGCAGCGACATCTCGCTTCAGATGATGCGCCAGGCTCAGTCGTCCCTTGGCTCGGAGGATGGTCGCATCCTGGGTTATGTCCAGGGGGATGCCGAGGCGATGCCGTTTCCCACGTCATCCATCGACGGCATCATGTCAATTCGCTTCATGTTCCATGTCGACCCCGTCACCCGCCGCCGGATTCTTCGGGAGATGGGGCGGGTTGCGAGAAGGTGGATCATCGTCGACTACCGACATCGGTACAGCGCCCGTTGGGTGCTGTGGCGGTTTCGTCATGCGATCGGCCTGCTGAATCAGGTCCCCGAACGGGTCAGCCGCGGCGGAATAAGGTCGGAGTTCCACGACGCGGGTCTCCGGATCCGCCGGGTGATCCCCGTGCGGAGGTGGTTGTCGGACAAGTGGATCGTTCTCGCCGAGGCGCCTCACGATGAGCCCGCCTTCGAACCGCGGTTGGTCGAAAAAGCACTCGAGGGATCCGAACTCGACGGAGTGGAGATCACCGGAAAGCTGGGAGAGGGCAGGCGCAGTATTGTCTACCGGGCCAGCTGGAAGGGTGAGGATGTGGCGCTCAAGGTCTTTAAACGCGAGGCCATCGCCACTCACGCGCGTAAGACCTCGCAGAACATCGCCGAATTCGAGCACGAGAGAAATACGGACTTCTACTCGGTGGCCGGAATGGAACGATACGTCGCGAAGCCGCTGGCGGTGGTTGTGACTCCCGAGGTACAGGTGCTCGCTCAGGAACCGGTTGACGGAATCCTGTACTACTTCTTTCATAAGAAGCGCGGCGGGGAGGTACCACCGTCATTCGAAGGTCATTTGCGCAGGATCCTCGAGCTCAGTCATGGGGCGGAACTCTACGACGTCGATCTGCACTCCATGAATCTGCTGGTCGTACGCGAGCCCGATGGCGAGTACGTGCCGAGGCTCTTTGACTTCAATCTCATTCCCTTCACCGTGCGACCGCAGAATCCCCTGGTGGGTTGGCTGTTGGCCAGTGGGCTCATGTCCAAGAAATCCCGCGACTGGAGGCGTCTGAGGGGACTCAATAACTTCAGGCACGTGGAAAAACGACTCTTGAAGTTCTGCGGCCCAGATGATATCGACGGGGTTGACGGGACGTGATCGAGGCACTTGAGGACCCGCGAGCTTCGGGCCGCTTCGAAGAGTTGCTCAATCTGCTCGATGGTTCGTCCTCCCGCCACAGTTCCCAGGTGTTCGGGGTCAAGGTCCCTTTGAGGATCTGCCCGCTCGGTGCCCATGTCGATCACCAGCGGGGAATGGTGACCGGGATGGCGCTGGATCGCTCGGTCTTGCTGGCCGCCGCCCCGATGGGTGGGCCGGAGTGCTTCATCGAAAGCCTCGATTTCCCCGGCTCGGCTTCCGTGGATGTGACCGCCGATGTGTCATCGGCGACGGGTCACTGGACCGACTATTTTCGAGCCGCCGTGAGTGCCTTGGGGTCACGGTATCGTCTCGAACACGGGCTCCGCGCCGTCGTTCGAGGCGAGTTTGCCGGAGCTGGTCTGAGTTCGTCCGCCGCCGTCCTGCTCGCCTATCTCACGGCTCTCGCCAAGGTCAACCACATCGAGCTGGGAGCGGAGGAGAAGGCCGCCCTCGTCCAGAGCGCGGAAAACACCTACATCGGCGTCGCCAGCGGTCTGCTCGACCAATCGGTCATGATCCACGCGGAACGCGGCAAACTCACCCTCATCGATTGTCTGGATTCGTCGGTCCGGCAGATTGGGCCGCCTCCGGTTTCGAAACCCGTGGCGGTTGTGGTGGCTTTTTCGGGCGCGGCTCGAGCGCTGGTGGAGTCGGGCTTCAACAAACGGGTGTCCGAGTGTCGGGGAGCCGCCGTCCGCCTGCTGGAGATGGACGGACGAGCACCGGTGGAGAACCCGCGTCTTCGCGATGTCGATCCCGAGGTCTTTGCCGACCAGGGACATCGGCTTCCGCACAATCTGCGGCGGCGAGCGGCCCACTACTTCAGCGAGATGAAACGGGTCGCCATGGGTGTCGAGGCCTGGGGCACTGGTGACGTAGTAGGATTCGGCGACTTGGTGACGTCATCGGGGGAGAGTTCCATCGTGAACTACGAGTGCGGAACACCGCCTCTCGTGACGCTGTATGAACTCCTGCGAGGCCGGGAGGGCGTATACGGGGTGCGATTTTCGGGTGGGGGATTCGGCGGTACCTGTATCGCCTTGACCGTCCCGGAGGCGTGTGAAGAGATCGTGGCGTCGGTTTCGAAGCTATATGCGATCGAGCATCCCGATCTGGCGCCGGACGCAGCGTACGATGTCTGCGGAGCGGCTGGACCCATGCGCGTGTTCGACTGCGAGGCCTGATGCAGGCCGTGGTCTTGGCCGCCGGTCTGGGTACCCGACTGCTTCCGGTTACCAAAGACCGGAGCAAGGCCATGGTGCCCGTGCTCGGAAGGCCTCTCGTGGAGCTCGCCATCGAGCCGCTGGTTCTGCCGGGGCTCGATGAGGTGATCCTCGTCGTCGGCCCGGATGATCAGGAAATTCGGGACTATTTTTCAACAACAACCACCCTCCGGATCAGAGCGCGGTTCATGGTCCAGGAAGAGCGTCTCGGCATGGCCCACGCTCTTGCAGTCGTGGGTCCGTACCTGACGGGGGATTTTGTGCTGACCGCATGCGACAGTCTGATCCCGCAGGCTCATGTGAATGATCTGCTGAACCTGCACACCGATGGGTCCGCGGTGCTCAGCCTGATGGACGTGGCACCCGAATTGGTTGGTCGCAGCGCCGCTGTGGAGATCCAGGGCGATGAGGTGCGACGGATTGTCGAAAAACCGAGGCCAGGAGAAGCACCCTCCGACACGGTCAGCCTGCCGCACTACATCCTGCCGCGCGGGGTGATCGATCTTCTCGACGAACTCGAGCCGTCCCCGAGAGGAGAGATCGAGCTCCAGAGCGCGATCCAGCGGTTGATCGATGATGATTGCAGAGTCGTCGGTGTCCGTACCACCTCTCGACTGCAGGTTTCGAAGCCCGAGGACCTCCTTCGTCTGAACCTCGAGATGCTGCAGGTGGAAGACGGGGGTGAGAGGGTATTCGGTGAGACCGTGAATGGCGGGCCGGTCTTGAAGGGACCCTTGCGGATCGAGGATGGCGTCACCCTCGGGCGATACTGCGAGATTGGACCCAACGTGTATTTGGAAAGCGGTTGTGTGATCGGAAACTCGGTGGTCGTCAGAGATTCGGTGGTCCTGCGAGGGGTGAGCGTGCCCGACCACCAGCGCATCGAGGGCAAGATCCTATCCTGAGTTCTCAGGCCCGAAAAACATTCGACCGGTTTCGAGGCCACGGGCGCGACCCACGATCGTTGCGCCCTCCGCACCGGGCAACCGGGTTGCGTAGATCCGCCCCTCTCCTCGACCTACGAGCACCTCACTTTTCGAGTTGTAGCTGTGGAGCCGAACTCCGCCATCGGCCGACACGCTCACGCCACCGTTCCAGTTGCGAACGACCACCCCCTCGGAATCGACGATGGAGACATCGATTGCGGTGGTTTCTCCGGGTGGGCAGACTTTGTTTGTTGTCGTCAGTTCGACCCGGGCGGCCTCGGCGTGGGGGCTCAAGTCCTGCCTTGAAACCCCGGAACCCAGGCGACCCGATGCCGATAGCTCCCCTCGGTCGATACTGATGGGCAGGGTGTAGTGCAGCGCGCCTTCGACGGTGGCCAGTGTTGCTCCTGCCTGATCGATCCGGATCCGATCGCAGTTCGAGAAGACGTGCAGGATCTGACCACCTGCGTCCATCGGTGGTCCCTTGAGGTCCATACGGAATTGCGAGGGCGGAGAGTCCTGGCTGCCTTCCACGAGGAAGACAGAGACTACGGGCTCGACGGAGTACCGGGCCCGGTAGAGCTCGGCGGCCATCTTAGGTCGGCGCCAGGCGTCAAAAAGCCCGTTCTGCCGGCGAAACCGTTCTCGGTGTTCGGTGGCGTAGTCGGCGAAGCTCCAGACGGTGTGACCGGCGAGGCCTTTGGTTGCGTCCATCGTCGCCCATTCGCTCTCGATGACCCGGACCTGCTCGAGCTCTTCGGTCGAATCACCCTTGAGGCTGGTCGGATGATTGCAGCACTCGCTCACAAACACGACTCCGAGCCGGCTGGAGTCCCGAGCCTGGTCGAGGACATCCAGCTCGTAGTTGGTGCTCCAGATATCGGGGATTCCGATGGTCTTCTTTCTTCGCGCCCGGTAGAGGTGGTTTTCGGCATAGGTCACCGGCCGGGCGGGATCCAATTCATGGGCCGCATCCCGCAACTCGAGGTAGGCCTTCCGTGAGCGTGATTCGTTGCCCATTCCCCAGAGGATCACCGACGGGTGGTGGCGGTCGCGAGTGATGAGTTCCCTGAACTGCCGCATGGCTGCGCGACGCCATCCCCTCGACGAACGAACGCTCTTCCACGAGGCCAGTTCGCCGTAGACCATGATCCCGAGTTCGTCGCAGGCATCGAGGAAGGTCGGGTGCTGGGGGTAGTGCGACAGTCGCACCATGTTGCAGCCGTATCGTTTGAGGAGCTCGGCATCGGACCGCTGAATCTCGGTCGGTAGGGCGCTGCCGAGACCGGGAATCGATTCGTGGCGGTTTACGCCGTGCAGTTCAACCCGCTCACCATCGAGGAACAAACCATCCCGTGCTCGGAACTCGGCACGAGTGATCCCGAAACGAACCCGAACGACGTCAATCACGCCCGAGTCGTTCTCCAATCGGCCCTCGGCCCAGTAGAGGTGAGGGTGTTCGGGCGTCCAGCACCGAGGATTGGCGATCGTGGCGGTGGCCGCCGTGGTTCCGGTCGTGGGGATGGATTCAGTCTGCGAAACGGGCGCACCCGCCTCGGTGGTGAGGGTCCAGCTCAGCTTTGCATCGGCGGAAACTCTGTGCGGGTTGATGACGGAGCTGTGGATCTCCACCAACTCGGACCCGGCCTGGTCAGGTCGACACACGATTCGGGTCGACCGGGCATCGAGGCGCGGCCACGGTCGTTGCTCGATCCAGACACCGCCGACGAGGCCGCCGTAGAGAAGAAAATCAGGGTCTTTTCGTCCGGGCAGGACGTTTCGATGGAAACGGTTGTCGAGACGGATCGCGACGGCGTGCGGTCCATCGGCGAGCGACGGTGGCATCGGGATCTCGAAGCCGAGGTATTGACCGTCGACCCGAGCGATTCGGCGGCCGTCGAGCCAGACATCGCCGATGCCGTAGAACCCGCCCGCGCAGAGATACCAGGTCCGGCCGGTCTGGACATCCGGGATCTGGATCGCGCATCGATAGGCCCCGAATCCACGGTAGCTCTTCAGACCGTATTGGTAGGTGTCGTCGAGGTTCCAGCAGTGGGGGAGGGTGACCGGTTCTCCGGCTCCGCTTTGACCGGAGAGCCAACTCCGTCCGGCCTTCCCGCGAAAAAACTCCCAACCGGAGTTGAGATCAACACGAGGCCGAAGAGGAAACTCTATCATTGCAGGAATTATGAATGATGAATGATGAAATATGAATTACTTTCTTGCCTCGTCCGAATCTCCACAGGTTCATCGCAACGCCGGCGCTGCGGGCCTGTGATGGTGGTGGACCTCGTAGATAGGACACTGGGGCGTCGAGGGTTCTGAAGGGCAGGCAGGATGCCTGCCCCACAATCATCGAATCATCCAACGGATAGTTGTTGAAGGAAGGACTCCTCAGTATGGACCAAGCTCCCAGCCTGTTCATGATCCCGGGAACTATTTTGGAGCAGGCTTCTAGCCTGCTCATTGAAGCCGATACGGAGGGTAAGCTCTACCACGCGAGTCAGAGATCAATGAAGTCGGTTTCGCCAACTCAACCATTGCGATGGTCTTTGCGTCCCTCGCGTCTTTGCGGTGAAAAATACGCCGCGCGGGCTCGGCCCCGACTCTACTCCTTGCTCGACTGGTCGAGGATCCGCTCCAATTCCGCTGGATCAGTTGTCGGCATCTTGCAGGCATAGTCGCGGCACACGTACGCGGCGGCTTTGCCTTCGATG
>CAZCEX010000237.1:0-6803 GCA_964497785.1 uncultured Thermoanaerobaculia bacterium
CTTCAACGATGACGGAACCCACGGCGGCAGGTTGATCCGTTCCGACGGCAGCGACGGCATCGACCTTTTCCCTTCGGCGCCGATTTACATCAGTGCCACCTACTCGCCACAGATCAGTGCCAACGGCAACCGCATATCCTTCGTCCATAGCACCAGATTGCTCTATACGGGAACTCTGTGGCCCGACACTGCGCTGTATCCGTGCCCGAGGGTGAACTCCATTACCTTCAATCCAGCTGAGTTTCCTGACGACAACCCAAACGCCACCGTGGTTCTCATGGCCGCCATCAGCGATCCCAACGGCCTTGCTGATGTGGCCCGTACGTCGCTGGATCACCTTCTCGACGGGACCCGTGAACAGGATTATCAGGATCTGCCAGTCTATTTCACCTGGGATCCCCACGATGACGGTTCAGCGCCTGATACCAATCCGGGCGACGGCATCTACAGCACCCGAGGGGAGGCCGCTCCTGCTTATCCCGATACCAGGACTCTCACCATCAGGGTCAGCGTTGAGGACGACAGCGGCCACGTGGGCGTGCGCGACGTGAAGCTCCTGGTCTGTCCGCCGGAGGGTTGCGCCTATATCTTTGTCGATGGATTTGAAGGCGGAAATACGTCGGCGTGGTCGTCTACTGTCGCGCCGTGACGATCGACCCAATCAGCAGGTTCTAGAAAAGGCGCTTTTCTGCAACCGCGATCGTTGGAATGCGGTGATTGCCCGAACGCAGTCGGGCCGACACCTGAAGTTCACTGGACCGTGGCCGACCACGCGCCTGTACCTCCCCCTTCGAACCCGTGGGAGAAGATCTCCGGTTCGAAGGTGACGCCGGTGAGCGTGATGCGGTTGTTGGCGGTCGAGATGCCCTGGTAGTCGAATCCTGCGCTGAGGATGATCTGTGGTTTTGTCGGCACGCTCTGCAGCTGGTCGTACTCGAAGAGCACGATGGTGTCGGGGATCGTGCCTCCGAGGACCGCAGGGGTGACGTAAAGATGCGCCGTGCCGAAGTCGAGCAGCCCCTGAACGTCCACCAGATCGGCGGCATCGGCATCGATCTGCCAGCGATAGTGCGCCCCATCTTCGATCGTCAGGTCATAGGTGCGAAGGGTTCCCGTCGGCAATCCAGGATCAAGCCATCCGTTGCCCGCAAGCTCGATGTCCCCCTGGAACTTCCCTTCGCCTCTCAGGGTGCCCTCCATCGTCGTCGTCGTCGACATCTCGAAGAACGCCAGGGGCTGGAGCACGGTCAACGACTGCCAGGACGGAAGATAGGTTCCGTCACAGACCAGGTGCATGTTGTTGTTGATCTCAATCAACCCGTTGTTGATCGTGATGCCGTGAAGGTAGGTCGTGTCGACGGAACCGTTGCTGTTGGCATACAGGTAGCCGTTGTTCGTGACACCGTCGAGGTGCGACTGCCATCGTAGGCCGATTTCCCCCGTTCCGACAGTGTGGAGAACTCCACCCTCGATCGTTGATTGAACGATATCAACCCACGAGATATTGAGTGCTTCGATCACGCCGCCCGCGTTCTGCCACGTCGTATCCTTGAGCACGAGGTCGGCGCCCGCGGTGGCACGGAGCGTGCCGTTGTTGATGTTCGACAAGCTGTCAACCCCGTCGACGGTCATGGCGAGACTGGGCTCGTTGGCCACGATCAGGCCGAAGTTTGTGAAGGCGAGCTTGTCGCGACCGATCGTCGAGGCGCCTTTGATCGTATGGTTGATACGATTCGTAAGACGTTCGGCGCCTGTCTCACCCTCGATATATTGATAGATCGACGGAAACACCACGAGGTCGCCCCCACCATTGAGCTCGGTATCACCAACGATCTTCAGGATGACCCAGGACCCCGGATTGTCATCCAGATTGATCGTGCCTTGATTGGTGATCGTGCCTTCGAATGATCCCCGGAAGACTCTCAAGAGACCGGAGACCGTTGCATCCGCTAAATGGTGATCGAGGTGTACGACCCCCCCTTGGCTAGAGGCCACCAGACCCCCGGTCACACTCGCGTTGAAAATCGTGACGATGCCGTTGCTGGCTGCCCTGATGACTCCGCTCGAGTTGTCCCAGGTGCCGGATGCGAGGAGGAGGTTTCCACCAGATGTTGCGCGAAGGGTTCCATCATTGACACAGTCTTCGTCCTCTCGAGGGTTGAGCAGCAGGTCGTAGCCGCTCAGGTTCGCGTCGATGATCCCTTCGTTGATGATGACCGAAAAATCACCGACGGATCCGCCGCCACGGATCGTATGGCCCGAGCGATTGGTCAGCGTCGCGCTGCCGACTCCGTACAGCCGGTTGTTGATGTGCCCCGTGAGCACGAGGTCGCCGACGCCGGAGATGTCGAGGTCCGGGCCGTAGTACAGGTAGACGAAGTCGCCGCCGCTGTCGAGCTCGATGGTGCCGTTGTTGACGATGATTCCCGTGCCTGGCCCGTTGTCGTAGACGCTGAGATAGCCTGCGTCGACGCGCACCGTGTCACCGCTGCCGACCACGAGACTGTCTACGTCGATCCACGGCGATCCGGGGAGGTATACCTTCGAGTTCCACCCTTGGTTGGAGTCGACGATCACGTGAAAGGTATTGGTGGCGTCGTTGTCAGGGAACATCGCTCCGCCGAGGTTCCAGCAGGCGGGGTCGGTCCACTCGTGAAAGGCGCTGTCCGTGCAGATCCAGGTGGCATCGAGCTGGGCCGCGGAAGACGGCGTCGCGATATTCAGAAACAGTGCCGAAAATACCAAGACAGAATAGACGTGCGATATGCGGATCATTTCCTACTCCTTTTCCTGATTCCCGAAGGCGAAGCCATCAGGTCATCGGATCGGCCAGTCGATTCATGAGGGATTCTTGATTTCATTCGAGACCAGTCTACCGACGTTGCACGCCGGTCGGTATCACGGGAATCCGCCATCTTGTTGGTCGCCGTAGTACACTTTGATCGGACTCGTGTATCTCAAGAAATGTGCTCTGCTTCGGCCCATGGCCGTTCATTTGATCAGCGCTCTCTGTGCCGTTGTTTTGTTTCCGTTGAGTCTGACGGCAGCGACGACCGAATCGCCGAGGACTGCCCAAGCGCCGCGATTCCAGCGGCAGGACGACCCCGAGCCGCCCCACAGGTCGGTATTTGCACTCCATCAAGACAGCGAAGGGTTTTTGTGGATTGGCACCCAAGATGGACTTGCGCAATTCGACGGTTACGAAATGAGGACCTTTCGGCACGACCCGAACGACTCGAAGTCCTTGTCGAACAGCAGCGTCAGGGTGATCCTCGAGGACCGGCAAGGGCAGCTCTGGATCGGTACGGAGAACGGTCTCAATCGACTTGATCGGCATCGATTCCAGGTCAATCGCCTGGCGATGCCAGATCACCGTGAGGGAGACGGCGCCTGGTTTCACTGCGCCTTGGAGGATCGAAATGGCCTGTTGTGGTTCGGAACCAACGACGGGTTGATCACGTGGGCCCCGACTGCTGATGCCTTCCACCGCGTGCGGTTCGATGAGGGAAAAACCGAGCATGGCTCCGACTCAGCGGTGGTTGCAATGCAAGAGGACCATAAAGGCAATATCTGGATTGTTACGGCCAACCTGGAGCAGTTCAACCTGAATCGTCTCGGTCCTCTGGGGGCGATAGAAGAACGGTACCTGTTGAATCAACCGGGTTCAAATACCTACGCCTTTCTCATCGACTCAGATGGGCGGTTTTGGGCCCACCCGAAGGCCCCGGTGGTTCTCGGTCATGAGATCGGCTCGCCCGAGACTCAGACAGGCCTGGCCGCGTGTCCCGAACCCAGAGCAGCGATTGAGGCTCATGACGGCAGCATCTGGATTGCCTGTGACGACGGCCTTTACCGCACCCAGCCCGAATCCGGCGAGAGCGTGAGACATATGGTTGTCCAATCGGCCGGAACCTGGCTGGAAAACTATGGACGTGCGCTGCTCGAAGATCGCTCGGGCATCATCTGGGTGGGAACCGAGGGCGGCCTCTACCGGTTCGACCCGCATGCAAAGGCATTCACAAATCTGCAGAAGAACCCCAACAATCCAAAGAGCTTGAGTGCAAACGCCGTATCGGCCATCGCGGAAGCACCCAACGGTGATCTCTGGGTCTCGACCTACGGTGGCGGGTTGAACCGCGTTGATCGCAAAACCGGCGCCGCTCGTCAGTTGTGCAGCGACCCGGAAGCATTCGACCGATGCACCAGCGAGGTCATCTGGCACGTGCACTCGGATGGAGACGGCAGGCTCTGGGTCGCCGGCGACGAACTTTGGAGCCTCGACCCGATCGACGAGATGATGACCCTCCACAGTCCTGAGGGCGTCATCCATGGCTACATTACCTACATAGCAGAAGATGACAGCGGAGTTCTGTGGCTCGGCGGTTTGGGAGGAAGGCTCTACCGCTATTCGGTCAGTAGTGGCGAGTTCGAGGTGATGGCCTTCGATTTTGGATCTCACAGTCCGGAGGTCGGCGATCGCATCGATGCGCTGCTTCATGAGGGGCATACCTTGTGGATCGGCACGGGCCACGCCCTCGTTGCCCTGGATCCGTCAGCCGGCACTTTCGAGGTCATGAGTTTGGCGACTCCCGATGGCAGTAGTCTGGCCAGCCTGGGAACCTGGGCGATTCACCGTGGTCGAGATGGCGATATCTGGCTCGGTACCTCGGTTGGGCTGATCCGTTTCGTATCATCACGCGCCGAGTTCAGCCTGCTCACGACTCACGACGGCCTGCCGGGATCGGCGGTCTACAGCATTCTCGAAGACGATGACGGATTCATGTGGCTGGGCACCAACCAGGGTCTGGCGCGTTTCGACCGCTCGCGTCCAGCGGGAGAACAATTTCGCAGCTTCACCACCGTGGACGGGGTCGGCAACGTGGAGTTCAACCGGCACGCGGCATTCAGGGGTCTGGATGGCACACTGTTCTTCGGCGGAATGGACGGCCTGACGAGTTTCCATCCGGAGGCCATTCGTGGCAATACCTACGTGCCACCCGTATGCCTCACTGGGGTCGAGGTTGGCAGCCGTGAAGGTGTAAGAGTCATTGATCCTGGCGGTCTGCAGCGTCTGGTACTTGGTCCAGGCGACAGCACGGTCGGTTTCCGATTCGCCGCCCTGAGCTTCACCGCACCCGCCCGGAATCTCTACGCCTACCGCCTTGAGGGCTTTGACGCGGTGTGGACTGAGGCCGGGACGAGGCGCACGACCCAGTACACCAACCTGCCGCCCGGAAAATATCGCTTCAGGGTCAAAGGGTCGAACAATGACGGTGTCTGGAACGAAGAGGGCGCTGCCCTCGAGCTGATCGTCCGCCCGACTTTGTGGCAGACGTGGTGGCTTCGGCCTGCGGTGGTCCTCGTGCTTGCGGGTGTAGCGTGGTCGTGGTGCCTTTACCGGGTCGCAAAGAAGCGGGAGCTGGAGCGGCTGCGCATGCGAATCGCCGGTGATTTACACGACGACCTGTCGAGCGATCTCAGCGGCGTGGCTATTCTCGCTGATATGGTGCGCCAGGCGGACGACCTCGGTCATGGCGAACGCAAAGACCTGGGAGACATCCGCGATGCAGCGCTGCGCATGGCAGATGGTCTGCGGGATATTGTCTGGTACATCGACCCGGATCACGACAGTCTTCAGGCCACGGTTCGCCGCATGAAGAGCGTATCGGCGACGTTGCTGCGTGGCCTGTCGTGTGATTTTTCGGCCGATCTGCCGGAGCGCAGCGTCGCGCTGCCGGTGAATACTCGCCGCAACCTCTTCCTCATCTTTAAGGAGGCTGTCCACAATGTCGCACGCCACGCCGAAGCTGCTCGGGTAGAAATCGAGATCGAGGTTTCGGGTGACTCCCTTCGGTTGCGGGTCGCCGATGATGGATGCGGGTTTGACCCGGACAATGCCACCGACGGTCACGGTATGCGCAGCATGCAGAGGCGCACTGAGGAGGTTGGTGGCCGGCTCGAAATTCAGAGTGCCCCCGGCAGAGGGGTGGAGCTACTTCTTACCGTCAATATGGCGGGTTCTCGTGATGGCCGAAACCACAAAACGCACCCTATGCTGGGTGGCGGCAACGATTTTGAGGGGGGGGGCTGAATCATGGTGAGGGTGCTGGAAGAGGCCGATGTCTGGGTGGTCGAGGACAAAGCCATGCTCCGCAACGCGCTCGAGTCCTTGCTGACGAAGGCGTCAGGGCTGCGCTGCTCGCTCGCGGCCGAGAGCTGCGAACAGGCCCTCGACGCCCTCGAACTCGGGGGCGCGCCAGACATCGTGCTCATGGACATCGGCCTGCCGGGCATGGACGGCATCGAAGGTACGCGCCGCATCAAAGCCCTGTCGCCCACCACCCGGGTCATCATGCTCACCGTGCACGAAGAGAGCCAACGCATCTTCGACGCCATCTGCGCGGGCGCGTCCGGCTACCTGCTCAAGCCGTCGTCGGCGGAGGACATTGCGACGGCGCTGCAGGATGTGCAGCAGGGCGCGGCTCCCATCAACGCCTTCATCGCCAGCAAGATGCTCGAGATGTTCGCCCGCCTCGCCGAGCCACGTTCGGCGGCTGACGACTACGGCCTGACCGCGCGCGAGTTGGAGATTCTCGAGTTGCTGGTGGAAAGCCTCACCGTGCCGCAGATCGCCGAGCGCCTCGGAGTCAGCTATCACACCGTCGACAGTCATACACGCAACATCTACGCCAAGCTCCACGTTCGCACCCGCACTGCTGCGGTTGCCAAGACCTTGAAGGAGCGGTTGATCTAGGAGGGTGTACCGAATAGAGGGTGGATGGATTTCGGAGGGTCGTTTGAGG
>CAZCEX010000238.1:0-6785 GCA_964497785.1 uncultured Thermoanaerobaculia bacterium
CTCAAAAGCCACAACGGGTCCATAGCGTCCTCCATGTCGGCGACATCGTACCGCGGTTTGGTGAGGAGTGTAGTGTGTGGGGTGGCTGCTCAGGTAGGATCAACCGGTGGCAGGCGGATTTGACACACTGGTGATCCTCGGGCCGACGGCTTCGGGCAAGACGCGCCTTGGAGTCGAGCTGGCGCGTGACCTTGGCGCCGAGATTGTCAGCGCCGATTCCCGGCAGGTCTACCGCGGACTCGACATCGGCGCGGGCAAAGACCTCGAGGAGTACTCCGCCAGGGGCGCCCCCGTGCCGTATCACCTCATCGACGTCGTTGACCTCGATGTCGAGTTCAGCGTCTTCGACTACCAGAAGCGGTGCTTCGAGGTCCTAAAACAGCTGCAGGAGCGGCGGGTCCTGCCGATCATCGTCGGGGGCACCGGTCTTTACCTCGAGGCTGTGCTCAAGGGCTATCGCATGGCCGACGTGCCGGTCGACGCCGAGCTGCGCGCCGAACTCGCGGGAATGAGCACGGACCGACTGGTCGAGCGATTGCGAACGTTGCGACTGGTGCACAATACGACCGACCTCGAGGATCGGGAACGGCTTGTGAGGGCGATCGAGATTGCTGAGTTCACGGCGGCCGCCCACGAGCCGGAGTCTGGTCCTCCGATCAGGCCCCTCGTGCTCGGCGTGCGTTGGGAGCGCTCGATTCTGCGCCGACGCATTCGCCGCCGTCTTGCCCAGCGTCTCAGCCACGGCCTCGTCGAGGAGGTCGAGAGTCTGCATGCGAGCGGTGTGGGGTGGGAGAAGCTGCACTTCCTCGGGCTCGAGTATCGTTTCGTGGCCGACTACCTGCAGGGCACGATCAGGAACAGGAACGATCTCGAACAGAAGCTCGGATCGGCGATCTGCGTCTTCGCGAAGAGACAAGAAACCTGGTTTCGTCGCATGCAACGGCGCGGCGTGCACATCTCCTGGATTGACCGTGGGGATGCGGGGGACGCACGGCGCGTCATCGACCTGGCCGGAGCGGCGCCGAGGTGAAGGCCGAGAACGCGCTGCGCCGAGCCCGCCGGTATCTCGAACGCCGGGGCGACCGGGATCTGCGACCCCTCGAGAGTGGCGACGTGCACGGTGTGCAGCAGGTGGTCGTGATCCCGGTCCTGGCGGAGGGCGAGTGGCTTTTTGCAACTCTCGCCAGCCTGGCACGCAACGACGAGGTAGAGCGGCGCCGCACCCTGGTCATCTGCGTTGTCAACAACCGGCCTTGGCCACTCGCGAATGAACATCAGGTGGCCGACAACCAAGACACCCTTCGCCGGCTCGAGGCTCTTGTGGGTGGGGTGGAGGCGGCGCCCGGATCAATCATCGAGGCCGGCAGCCTGCGCCTCGGCGTTGTCGATGCCTCGAGCCCCGGACGTGAGATCGGTGCAAAGGCCGGGGTTGGAGAGGCGCGTAAAATCGGTCTCGATCACGGGTTGGCCGTCTTGTGCAAAAACGGCGATCCGCGTGGCCCGCTCCTGTGCCTCGACGCAGATACGCTGGTTGCGCCATGCTATCTCAGAAACGTCCGCGAACACTTCGAGAGCCGAGAAACTTGGGCGGCGGTCGTGGCCTACGAGCACCCCTTGCCTGACGAGCCGAATCTGCGCGCCGCGATCGTGAACTACGAGCTCTTCTTGCGCTACCACGAGCTCGGCCTGCGGCTGGCCGGGTCGCCCTATGCCTTTCCGACCATCGGGTCGACCATCGCCACCCGCGCCGACGCGTACGTTGCGGTTGGTGGTATGAACAAACGACAGGCGGGGGAGGATTTCTACTTCCTGCAGCAGCTGGCAAAGACAGGAGACGTCAGCCGAATCGACGAGACCACGGTGTATCCATCGGCCCGTCCGTCCGACAGGGTGCCTTTCGGCACGGGAGCGAGCGTCGCCCGTTTTCTGGCAGGACGACGAGATAACGATACGGTCTACAACCCCGATGTCTACTCCGTCATCGCTGGTTGGCTGAGAACAGTCACGGGCAGTCTCGAAAGGAACGCTCACGACCTGCTCGAGCGGGCCGCGGCGATCGACCCTTATCTGGAACGGTTTCTGGTTTCCAACAGATTCGAAACAACGTGGCCCCGACTGCAACAGAATGCCCCCGACCGGTTCGTGCTCGAACGGCAGTTTCATCGCTGGTTCGACGCGTTCAAGTCGCTCAAGCTGATCCACTCGCTGCGCGACCAGGTCCTGCCCGAGATCCCGATTTTTCTCGCCTGTCGTGAGATCCTGGATCGATCTTCAGTCGAGGTTTCGACGATCGACTGGGAGGTCATCGATGATGATCCCGAGACCCAGATCAGTCTCCTGAACTTGATGCGCAGGGCCTGTGCTTCGTGATTGCACTGGGACGTGTCATCATACGGTTGCCTTCGGTCACCGGGGGCCTTGATCGCATGGAGCGACGATGACTGAGACGAGCGAAACCGAGACCCGAAAGGTGGTGTACGTAGCCACCGACGACCTCCGCCCTGAAGGGGCCGAAAGCACCTGTCTGCGCCCCCTCGGCCTGTGTGAACTCGGCGGCGCCTGCGACGCTTGCTGGTATCGGCCAGACCACCCGAGATTTTCTGAGGAGCCTTAGCCCGCATCGAGGGTGTCCCCAGAATCAGGGCGACACCAACCGCAGCGGCATGTTGTTGAACCGCGAAGACGCGAAGCACGCGAAGATAATACGCTTGGTGTTGTTACTCGGTCGGCAAACCACCGCGGGCGCGCAGACATTCGAGGAAGGCGTGAGGCTCTTGGGGGGTCAAGAAGAGACGCAGGTCGGGTCCCTCGATCAATACGCCGGCGTCGAAGTGTGTCACGTACACCCTGGTGCTCATCCCGTCGACCGAGAAACGCCCGGAGTAGAAACCGGGCATCGAGGACCCGAAGACCTTGGAGGAGGTTTCGGGGTCGTAGATTCGGGCAAAACAGTTGTCGACGGTGAAACTCTTCGTTCCCAAGGTCGTCGTGACCTCGACGTGACCGGGGGTCACCCGGTACTTGAGGCGATACGGAGAGACGAAAAAAAGAAAAGGAATCAGGAGAGTCGGGATCAGGACGACGAACACCATGATCTTGAGAGCGGTCCAACCGGCACCGCCCTGGCCGGGTTTGAAGCTCTCCGAGTAGATGCCGTTCCCGGCCAGGGAAGCAAGGAAGGCCTGCTGATCGCCGGGGGAAAGCACCCATGGGTGTGGCCATTCGTGCACTCGCAGGACGACCGCCTGGCGCCCACAATCGGTCGCGATCCGGACCCGGCCAAGCTCGGGGAAGCGAAAGGCGCCGGTGCAGTAGCCGGGCATCGAGGTGCCGCCCACCCTGGAACCGCGCTGCAGTGAGACGGGGGTGGCCGTTTCGATAGCCTCCAGGCTGACCGTGACGGTCGTCGGCCGGAGGGTGAACCCCGTGGTGACGGAGAGTGCGCCGTCTCTGACCTGGTACTCGAGTATTCGTGGCATGGCGACGACGGCAACCCCGAAGAGCCCGCCGCCGACGGCGAGCAGGGATAGGAAGATGCCGAGACCGGTTCGGAGACCCTGGCGACGAACCGGCGGCCGGAAGGTGAATGGCTCATTGGCGACTGGCATCGTTCGATTGTACCTGGGACCCGGCAGCCGAAGTGGTCAGTCTTCCGGCGGCTCCGGCCAGCTGTCGATCGGTTCTCCAGGGGGCAGGAGTTCGTAGATGACGTTTTCTTCTCCCCGGTCATCGATCATGCCCTGGATGTAGGTCACGAGCTCGTCGCGCCTCTCCATCATGGTTTGAACCTCATAAGGGCTGAGATAAGGTTCGAGCTCTCGAGTGGCCATTTCTTCGTCGAGCGTCTTCATGGCCTCCCAGAGTTCTGACTCACAAAAGACGATCCTTTCGGGATAGAGAGGTTTCGTCGCTCTGACGAAGCTGCGGGTGTGGTCGATGAACCACAGCGTCCAGCTGCGGTCGATGAGCAGGTTGCCGAGGTTGCTGTCGAAGTTGCCGATGAGGTTGTCGAAGACCTCCATTATCTGCCTCTGCTGACGCCAGCGCAAGGGGTCGGGAGGTTTCAGGTCCCGGTTCCGACGATCGACGTCCATGATCGTCTGCTCCATCCACATCTGCACGGTGCCCTTCGTATTTCCGATTCTTCGCGGCACCGCAGGGGGAACCCGTTCGAGGCCGAGAAGACGGTCGATCTTGTATGCCGCGACCTCGTACAGGTGGTAATCGCGGAAGTTCATATAGGCCTTGCCATGGCTCCTGGTCGCGCCTTCACGAAGAATGTCGACGTCCTTCAAGACCGCGTGCGCGCGGACGCCGTCCTTGCTGAGCAGCAGCTTGTGGGGGTTGGTCACCCCCTTGCCGATGAGCGTGTTTTCAATGACGTCTGCCGTGAGCAGGAACTCCTCGATCTCTTCGTCGGTTCGAAACGGAAGCTGGTTGCCGTCCGGGTCGAGCCACGCCCGCCATGGTTCGAATTGCGCCTGGTCGGATTTTTCAGAAACGTCGCCGTCCGACAGGACCTCACGTCCATCTCCGTACAGGGCGGTCACGGTCTCGCCGACGATTTCGAGGGCCGACGGGCGGCCCCCCGTGTAATAGCTCGACAACATTCCGGTGTCGATGGCGAAGACCCTGCCGTCGAATCTCTCTTCGATGCGTCCGGTCCTTCTCGGCGAGTGACCGACCACGACGCGCTTGGCGCCGAGCATTTCGAGGATTGGTGCGATGCCGCTTTCAAACTGCTCCTCATCCCATTCTGTGGCCCCACGGAACCACAAGGGGCTGTCAGGGTGTACGAGGGACCAGTCGTCGAGCCCCTGAAGGCTTTCGAGTTCGCTCGCAAGCTTGCGCAAGGTCAAGGCCTCCCGACTGCTGGCTTTCGCCTGAGTCAGGAATTCGTCGAGCTCGATGACCCGGTCGGCGACCTCTCTGACCTCGGGTACGGCGGCGGTCGGCAGCAGCAGGTCGTCGGCTGCGAGCAGGGCTCTCGCGCTGTCGAAAATACGGATCTCATCCGCCACCTGTTGGTTGATTGCAGCAAGATTCCGACCACCCATGGCGGGGCCGATACCACCGTGAACGAAGAGCGATCCGGAGCGCTGGACGGCGATCGGGAGGGTCCTCAACCAGGCGCCGTAATCACCTTTCGGGCCGAGCGCCTCGAGGTACTCGATTTTTCCTTCGGGAAAGTCGTCGAGCAGGTGGCGCCGCTGCTCGCTGCTGATGGCCTCCTGCTCCAGGACGAGCAGGCCGGCCCGGTACTCGAGGATCCGTGCGTAGGTCTTCGAGGTGCGTTCCCGATGGCGAAGGGAGTCCTTGTCGGCGAACTGGGAGAACGCCTCCGGGTTGACGTCGCGGACCAGGCCGAGCAGGTTCATCGCCTCGTGGTTGCCGAGCAGGCTGACGACCTCTCCGCCGGCTTCGGCGGCCTCGGCCTGGAGCCTCATCATCAGGTCCATGACCTCCTGCAGGCGCACACCTCGATCGAGCAGGTCGCCGACCTGTACGAAGGTTGCTTTTCCACCGGACCAGTGAAGGTTTTCGTCGATGAGCTGGGCTTCCTGGAGGATCGCGGTCAGGCCGTCGAAGTCACCGTGAACGTCGCCCACCGCGACGATGCGCTCGGAGTTGTGATCGGCGTTTTCGACGGCCACTGCAAGAGAAACCATCGCCATCAGCGCCATCAGCGCCATCACACCCGGTAGACGCTGTCGCGCAGTCAGTGGGTAGCGCACGTCGCCCATCACAGGAGCCCTCCATTCAGGCCGCCGACCGGCACGCTGATCTGGCGGAACAGTGCCTTGACGATCTCGATGTTGTTCGACAACAGGTCGAAGAAATCGTCGGCCTCGATGACCAGGACGCGGGTGTAGTCGATCGCGGTTGCGTCGCTCGACCGCAGACGGCCGGCAAGGATCTCGAGAACCCCGAATCGTCCCTTCGGACTGACCTCCTCACGGTCGCCTTCGCCACCGGTGAGCTCGACCCGCCCTTCGACTACGCAGTAGAGCGCGTCGGCTGGGTCGGTCAGCCGGTAGATAACGTCGCCGGAGGCAAAAACCTTCTCTCTCGCGATGGCGGCGAGGCGGAGCACCTGTTCAGCGTCGCAGTAGGAGAACAGGTCGACGCTCTGCAAAAGAACCATCATTTCGATGCTGGCCATCGGCGCCATAACAATCTCCCCTCGTCGGTCATACGCCGTTGGTGGCCCAAGGTTCGTGATTGTGCCACGGCCTGCGGTCGATGTTTCTTCGCCGTGCATCCGGGCCAGGACCCAACGGGCCGTTTCCAGGATCAGTGGATCAGTACTCGACCTGGCGAGTTGCTCGACTGAAGGAAGCAGGATTTCGGCCCCTTCCTCCCATACCCAGTAGAGCGCGGCGATGATGATGCCGCGGTTGTCGTGATCGCGTGTCGGGTCGGTCTCGATCAGGCGCCGCACCGTGTCTTCGGCTCGCTCGACCCTGACTGAAAAAAGACTGCCCCCAGACAGGACCTTTTCTTCGGCCGGCGCATCGTCGATGACGACGAAGACGTCGCGCCGGAGCGCCCCGCTCAGGGTGTTGTCGAGGTACTCGAGGGCTCGCGCATGGAGTGCCGAGTGACCGCTGAGCAGGCTCCGCGAAGCAGCGCGAACGTCGTCGGGTGGCAGGAGCAGCTCGAGCAACAAGAAGAGGTTGTGAACCGAGGTGTCCATGCGATGCACGAGAAAGCGTTGCAACAAGGTCGTCTGCCCGCGTGGGCCCCGAACCACGGCTCGCGGACCATCGAGTCTGAGCTTGTGG
>CAZCEX010000239.1:0-1718 GCA_964497785.1 uncultured Thermoanaerobaculia bacterium
CTCCCAGCGAGAGACCTTGGAGAGAAATGAATGATTAGGATGAAGAAACAGTGGTATTCAACCCGCAGGGGGCCGTTTCACGCGCACGAGAATGAGCAGTTTTTCGCCGTTCTTCTCGGCGTCGTCGCGCGCGAGGTGGCTGCTGATGACGTTCCACCGATCGAGGCTGTAGGTATAGGTCGACTCGATACCCTTCATGTGAATGCCGTTCGGTTGTCCGACATCGAGATTGACTCCCGGAACGGGTGCCCTTTCGCCGATAGTGACGATCCGCACCTTAAAGTCGAGATGGACCGTTTCGACGCCGTCCTCCCCGTCTGGACCGGCGGTGGGCATGATCTCCATGAAGATCCCGGGCGAGCTGTCGAGAGGAAGGGTGCGGACGACGTAGCAGTCTTCATTCTGCTTTTCGAAGTATTGCACCGTCGCCCCGGTGCGCAGCTCAGCGGATTCTCCGGCTGGCACGACGAGTTGCGGGGCAGTCAAGAGCTCGATGCCCGAGTTCTCGGGCGGTGTGGCCTGACCGTTCCAGATCAGATCCGACTCGAGGTCGAGCACGATGTCGCCGACGGTCATGGCGTAGATGTCACCGACGGAGATGAGGTCATCGCTGTCCTCGCCGGTGTCGATGCGTTGACAGTCCATAGTGAATTTCTGATCCGTGACGATGACCTGGAGCGTGATGACGTACTGGTCGGAATAATCTTCTCCGCGTGCGCCTGGGACGAACGACAGGGCGAGACAGATGATCGTGACGAGGAGGGTTCTGAAACGAAGCATGGTGTTCTCCTTTTCCTACAGAGAGTTCGGGATGTTTTTCAAGCTGTCGCCGGCGACATAGACGGTCTCGAGCTCGCTATGCGATCTTTCGAAGAAACTGCCTCGCGGCCGGGCGTTGCCGGCGGTGACCCAGCGCTCGAGTTCCGGTGTCGGTTCGACGATGACGACCGTGGTGGTTGGGTTGATTGCGCTCTCGCCGCCGCCGTGCACAAGCGGCCCGAGCAGCACTCCGATCAGCAGGCCTGCCGCGCAGCCGGCGACGGCGAACCAGAGTGGTTTTCGATAGCCACTGCGTTGGGGGTGTTCGGTCTCTGCCCAGCGGATCATCTTCTCGATCGAGCGGTCGAGCCGCTCGGGTGGTTCTTTCAGTTGAGCGTCCTGAATTCTCTTCTCGATATCTTTCATGCTTCACCTTTCAGCATCGTGCGCATCTTTTCCAGGCCGCGGCGGTAGCGGGACGCAACGGTATTGGCCGACGTACCGTCGATCCCGGCGATCTCCTTGAAGGTCAGACCGCCGTAGATCTTGAGGATGATGGTTTCACGGTCACCATCGGCCAACCGGTTCAGGCATTGCCGCACTGCCCGGTCGCGCACTGGGTGTGGGTTGATTCCGGTCTCGGTCGAAAGCAAAGTCGCCTTGTTCGTTTTCGACTGCTCGCGCCGCCGGTCGTCGATGATCGCGTTGCGCACGCTGCGAAATACATACGGGCGAAGACCTCTGGGCAGTCGATTGCCACGCAAGAGATTGAAGAATACCGCCTGGATTGCGTCCTCGGCCGTTTCGGGGTCGTGCGACAGCGACAAAGCATAGGTGTAAAGGCCCTGCCGGTTGTCCTCGTAAAACCTCTCGATCCGATTGATGCCTCTTGGTTTCATCCGCCCCCTCGTCATCTTATCCACGCAAAGGGGAGCCGATTTTGTGCCTGATCAAAAGAA
>CAZCEX010000239.1:1818-6780 GCA_964497785.1 uncultured Thermoanaerobaculia bacterium
AAAAGAAAAGGAATGGTAGTTACGCGGCAATGGCGAGAACAATCCCGAGAACCATATTGCTGACGAGATTCCAGGCGACATTGGCGCCCATGGCCGGTATGGGTACCTCGTTTTTTGTTTTGCCGAAGGCCCACCTGAGTGGAGCGATCAGCAGGAGGGAGGGGAGCATCGCAACGAGAGCGGCCGGAGGCAGAAAGCCGAGGACAACCGAGCCGGCGATCCACGCGGGGGTCGCCAGACCGGCGGCGGCATAGACCATGGCCGCTGCCCTTCGGCCGAGAAGCAGGACGAGGTTGCGGCGGCCGCCGTGCCTGTCTGCTTTCTCGTCCGGAAACTCGTTGAGCAGGAGCAGGTTGAAGGTCATGAAGAAAGCTGGAATAGAAGCTGCGATGGCTGCGGGCCCGAGCTGCCCGTCCTGGACCAGGGCGGTGCCCAAGACCGGAAGTGTGCCGAGGCCGAGGCCGGCCGCAATCTCGCCGGCGCCAATCCGTGCGAGGGCATTGGAATACGCGAGCACGGTGATGGCGCCGACGATGAGCAAGGGCACCATCGGCCAGCCAATCTCGAGAAGGAACCACACGCCGGTTACGGCGCCGATGCCGGCGCAGACGGCGCCGAATACGGTTGCCGTCCTTGGGCTCATGGCGCCTGCAGGCAGAGTGCCGCTGCCGCCCGAAAACGGTGTCGCCTCCGTTTCGAGGTCAATTCCTGTCTTGAAGTCGCTGACCTCGTTGAAGATGTTGACCGCCATGTGGAGAGCGATGAGGCCGATCAGGGCGATGACGGTCCTGAGCCAGGAGAAAGCGCCGTCGTACATCGCAGCCCCTGCGCCGCACACGACGAGGGTTACGGGCAGGAGGAGGAAAGGACCACGAGCCACACCGAGAAACGCATCTGCAATTGCCATGGTCTCAGTATACAAAAAGGGGCGCGCCGTCATGGCGCGCCCCTGGCTGTCAGAAAATGAAGGTGGTCAGTCGATCTGGGCGAGCCAGGCGCCGCTGTCGAACCACTGCTCCTCGAGCATATCGAGAAGACCGACCATCTCGAGGGCGCCGAGATAGTTCTCGACCATGTTGAGCAGCACCGTGTCACCAGCCGGAATGGCGGCGCCGATCGGCTCGATGGTCAACGGGCGATCCAGGGTGACGAGGCCGGCATCGGGGTGACGCAGGATCGACAGGGCGCAGATCGGGTAGTCGGCGACCAGCGCGTCGGCCTTGCCCTCGAGCACCATCTTGACGCCGGCGTCATAGTCGTCGACGGCGGTGAACTGGGCCTTGGGCCAGGCGGCCTTGACGAACTGCTGGCTGGTCGAGTCCTTGAGCGCGACGATGTGTGCTTTGCTCTGGTCGAGCTCTTCGGCCGCGGCGATGGCAGCGATGGTCGAGGACTTGGTCAGGATGGACTTGCCGGAGACCTGGTAGGGACCGACGAAGGCGGCTTCGAGATTGCGCCGCGCGGTCATGGTCATGCCGGACATGATGATGTCGACTTCGCCCTTGTGGAGGGCGGGCAGCAGCTCGGCGAACGGCTTCTCGACGAGAACGAGGTCAACCCCCATTGCGCCGGCGAGCATGTTGGCGATGTCGACCTCATAGCCGATCAGCGTGCCGCTCTTCGATTTCATGTTGTAAGGCGGCTGGGTGCCAGACATGCCGACGCGCAGCTTACCGCTTTCGACGATGCGGGTGGCGACCGGGGCGTTGTCGCCGGCCATTGCGGCCAGTGGTGCGCCGATGGATACGACTAGGGCGATGAGTGACACAAGTGCGATACGTTTCATTTTTTCTCCTCCTGTTTCGGTTGAGCGTTCGGCAGAAGCCGATGTCCTCTTTACGAACCGGGCAAGGGGTGATGCCATTCCCCCGACACAGAACTCGAGAGAGTGTTTCGACGATTGATCTCTCCTGAGCCTGTGCGGGGAGTATCGCACAGACCGCGCCACAGGGCCACGGACGTTGAGACAGCATCAAAGGTGTCCCCGGAGTCAATTTGGTGGTTGCCGGAGGGGCCATTATTAGAACCGCGAAGACGCCAAGGACGCCAAGGGAGACTATAAAGCCATTAAAACAAGAACTTTGCGCTCTTCTCGTCTTGGCGGTTCAACTGTACTATATTGCCTTTTGCTCGCCATTCACGATCAATCTGACTCAAGGCGGCAGGTCTGATGAGGGCTGGAACGGCTTTCGTATCACAGTTTTGGCGGCGTCCGGCGGCGGCTCGCCTGCTCGTAGGCGTAGGCGAGCTCGATGAGGCGGGGCTCCGACAGCGCCGTGGCAAAAAAGCTCAGGCCCACCGGCAGGCCGTGCACCAGACCCATGGGCACGGTCAGGTTGGGGTAACCGGCGCAGGCTGGGAAGGAGGAGCTGCCGCCGATGAAGTGGTCGCCGTTGACCAGGTCGATCGTCCACGCTGGAGAACCGGTGGGTGCGATCAGGGCGTCGAGCTCGTGCTTCGCGAGGAGCTCGTCGATGGCCCGCCGTGAGCCGTCGCGGGTCAGCTCGAGCGCCTCCAGGTAGGCGGTTTCGGTGAGCGGGCCTTTGGCCTGGGCCTTGAGGAAGATCTCCTGGCCGAACCACGGCATCTCGGTGCCGCTGTGCGCCTCGTTGAACGAGATCAGCTGCTCCAGGTTGTGAGCCGGCAGCCGGTCCAGGTTGGGTAGGCCGGCCAGGTAGGCGTTGAGGTCGTGCTTGAACTCGTAAAGGAGCACGTCGTAGCTCGCCTGCTCGGAGCCTTTTGGCCAAGCGAGCTCGAGGTCGTCCACAACCGTGGCGCCTGCCTTTTGAAGATCGGCGATGGCGCGCTCGAGCAGGAGATCGACCTCGCTGTGGAAGCCGGCCAACGAGCGCACCACTCCGATACGGGCGCCGTGCAGCCCGTTAGCCCGTAGGTTCTGGCGCAAGTCCCCAACCGTCGCCTTCTCCAGGATCTCGGTGGCCGGGTCGTTGCTGTCCTGGCCGATCATCGCCTCGAGCAGGGTGACGGCGTCGGCCACTGACCGCGCCATCGGCCCCGCCGTGTCTTGGGTGTGGGAAATGGGCACGATACCGAAGCGGCTCACGAGCCCCACCGAAGGTTTGATGCCGACGATCCCGTTGACCGTCGCCGGGCATACCACCGAACCGTCGGTCTCGGTGCCGACGGCCAGCGGCGCGAAGCCCGCCGCCACAGCCACCCCGGAACCGGAGCTCGAGCCGCATGGTGAGCGGGTGGGGTCGTAGGGGTTGCGGGTCTGTCCGCCGACGCCGCTCCAACCCGAAGACGAGCGCTCGGAGCGGAAGTTCGCCCACTCGCTCAAGTTGGTCTTGCCGAGGATGACGGCCCCCGCCTCACGCAGGCGCTTCACCAGGCCGGCGTCACGCCCGGTGGTGTTCGACGCCAGCGCCAGCGATCCTGCCGTGGTCGGCAGCGCCCCGGCTGCTTCGATGTTGTCCTTGAGCAGCACCGGGATTCCGTGCAGCGGTCCGCGCATGCGGCCATCGCGACGCTCGTTGTCGAGCGTCTTCGCCGCCGCGATGGCGTCGGGGTTCGTGCTGATGACGGCGTTGAGTCCACCGTCCAGGCGTTCGATCCGCTCGAGGCAGATGCGGGTGATCATCTCGGCCGTCAGGGTGCCGTCCTCCATGAAGGCCTGCAGCTCGGCCACCGAGGCTTCCGCCACGAGGCTCTCCATTCCTGAGGAAGCGGCGGCACAGGGAAGTACGATCAGTAGGGTAGCGAGGCCAAGGCCCAGCACACGAGACAACGACCAGATCTTCATCGGTATCCTCCACTCCGAGCTGTGCCGAGTGTGGGTCACCGGCCGTCGAATCGCAAGCGGCTCAAGGCGCTTACCAGAAGACGAAGCTCCAACTGGAGGTGTTGCCACTCTCAAAACCGTCGGCAAATAGCAACATCGGGCCGTAGAAGATGCGCGCCATCAGCATCTCCTCGTCCTGCTCCCAGACCACGACGTACTTGGCGTCCGGGTCGCCGGAGACCGCCGGTCCAGTCTGATTACCGGTAGTAGTCACGTTGACCTGGAACTGGTCGCCACGCGGCTGGCCGTCGGCGGTGTAGAGGCGCGCCTGAATGCTGTGACCCTCCTGGGAACCGCCATAGCTCTGCCACACCACCACCGAGCCCCCATTCGGGCTGACGGCCACATCCGGGTATTTCTGTGAGTCCGGGATGTAGGTGTTGACCTGTACCTGATCGCCGAGAGGGGCGCAGGCGGACGAGTAGCGCCGCATCTGGATGCTTTCCTGGTAGGCGTCGTTGCCCGGTGAGCTGTCGCTGTCCCAGGCGATCACGAAGGCGCCGCTGTCGGCCATGCCCGCCTTGGCCCCGAACTGGCTGCCTGCGATGGTGGTATTGACCTGGAACTGGTCCCCGAGGGGTGTACCGAAAGCGGTGAAACAACGTGCCTGAATGCTCTCTTCGTCGTTGTCGGTCCCCGGCGAGCCTATGCTCGACCATACGACGACGAAGGTGCCGACCGGGTTGGTCGCGACATCGCTGACGAAGGTATTGAATGTCGGGTGGTAGGTGTCGACCACGATAGGGCTGGCGACCGGGTTTCCCAAGGCGTCGTAGATGTGGGCCAGGACGAAGTCGCGGTCGGGACCGCCGTCATGGTGGGCGACCACGAAGGCGCCGCTGTCGGCCATGGCCACCCGCGCGGTCGAGGAGCAGTACTCTGCGACCTCGATCTCCGGGCCAAGAGGGTCTCCGAAGGCCGAGAAACGACGAGCGCGGACGTCGTACCAGACGTCGTTGTTCACCCAGGCGGCAACGAATGCGCCTCCAGGCGCCATGTCGAGAGACAGGTTGCCGTCGCCCCAGTCGAGTTCCACCTCGTTGAGCAGGAAACCTGTGTCGAGCGGCGCACCGTACGAGGTGTAGAGGCGGCCCCACTGGTGGTAGGTGAGGCCCTCATCGCCGGACAGGTTGGTATTGGCCGCTGCCACGAAGCCGCCG
>CAZCEX010000240.1:0-6771 GCA_964497785.1 uncultured Thermoanaerobaculia bacterium
GCCAGGCATCCCGGGCACCCCAGAAGGCCGGGGCTGGGTTCTGTTCCGGTCGAATGGGTCGACCCGGGTTAGGGAGCATCGCGCGGACTGTCTTCGGGAGTACTCCGATGTCCCAACAACTGTCCCCCTACCAAGTGATCTGCCGCCTGATCAAGGCGAGGAACTCCTCGCGCACCTTGCGGTCGGCGAAACAACCGCGCAGGGCCGAGGTGGTAGTCAACGCTCCCGGCTTCTTCACGCCGCGCATCTCGACGCACAGATGTCGCGCCTCGATCACGACCATCACCCCCTGTGGTTTGAGGTTCGACCACAGGTACTCTGCCACCTGCTCGGTCAGGCGCTCTTGCAGCTGCGGTCTCTTGGCATAGAACTCGAGAATGCGCGGCAACTTCGAGAGACCGACGATCGTTTCCTCCGGGATGTAGGCGATGTGGGCGTGCCCGTAAAAAGGCACGAAGTGGTGGGCGCACATCGAGTAGAAGGGTATCTCCCGTTCGATCACCATGTGGTGGTAACCCTCCTCGTTGGGGAAGGTCGTCACCCTGGGTTCTGACCCTTCGAAGAGCCCATGGAACATCTCCATGTACATCTTGGCGACGCGCTCCGGGGTGCCGGAGTAGTTCGGATCGTCGAGATCGAGGTGGAGCTCCTGCATCACGCCCTTCATGTGGGTAGCGACGCGGTCGACGATCTCGTTTTCTCTTTGACGGGGAATCCCGTTTTCGTTGTTGGTATTGGACCAGGGGTTTCCCTGCTCGTTGCACATGGCGACACCTCCGTTGTTTGGAACAATAACCGAAACGAGAGGCCTATTCCCCTATTCCCCTGTTAGAATTCTGCATTCTATGGGAAGCGATTCTTTCTGATCCATTGCCCTCTCATCGTTTTCCGAGACCAGCAATGGATCAAAAAAAATCGTTGAATCTGAGAGGGCAACATGGCGGAGATTCTGATCACGGGAGCGAACGGTCAGCTCGGCAGGGCAGTTGAGCGTGACGCAAATGCAAGAGGCCTGAGCGTTGCCGGGTCGGATGTCGACACACTCGATATCGCGGACGAAAAGGCAGTCAACCAGTGGGTCGAGGAGCACCAACCTCGGACCCTCGTCAACTGCGCTGCATACACCGCAGTCGACGACTGCGAAGCCCACGAAGAAGAGGCATCGGTCATCAATGGCCGGGCCGTGGGCCATCTCGCCGCAAGCTGTGACCGTGCCGGCGCGACCCTCATCCACGTATCGACTGACTACGTGTTCGACGGCACAGCGAATCGGCCCTATCGCGAGCAGGACCCCACCCGCCCAACGAGCGCCTACGGACGGACCAAGCTGATCGGCGAGCAGGCGGCTCAACGCGCCGCCCGCCATCTCGTGGTCCGCACGGCGTGGCTGTACGGCCACGAAGGCCAGAACTTCGTCGAGGCGATCCGGCGGCAGATCGAGTCCGGGGCGCCGGAGCTCCGAGTCGTTGCCGATCAGCAGGGAAACCCGACCTCCTGCGAAGATCTTGCCGCGGCTCTCCTCGACCTCGCCGATACGGACTTCTCCGGCATCGTGCATGCGGTCAACTCGGGCCGAACCACGTGGCACGAGTTTGCCCGTGAAATCGCACGCCTACTGGGCTCGACGATCGCCGTGCACCCGGTGACCACCGACGCGTTTTTGCGCCCGGCGCCCCGCCCTGCCTACTCGGTCTTGGATACCGCCTTGCTCGAAAGCCTCATCGGCCGGCCCATGCCGGCCTGGCAGGAAGCGCTTGCCCGCTACATGGCGGCACCGTGCGCTGGCTGATCACGGGGGCCGACGGCTTCGTCGCGGCTCACCTGATTGCCCATCTCCTTGATTCAGAACCCGATGATTCGGTCTGGGGCATGGTCTGGCGCCAAGCCCCACGATCTGCGTGGCCGCCCCCACACCAACACCTTCATCTTCTCGCCGCAGAGATCACCGATGCCGAAGAGGTCGTTGCCGTTGTCCAGAAAGCCAAACCCGACGTCGTGCTCCATCTCGCTTCGGCCTCGTCGGTGGCCGCATCGTGGCAGCGACCCGCCGCCACCTATGAAATCAACGTGCTCGGTCAACTCAACCTTCTCGAAGCGGCTCGCCGATTGCAGCGCCCACCGACTGTCGTGATCGCCTCATCTGCCGAAATCTACGGTCCGCAAGGTCACGGCGGCGAACCGATTCCCGAAAGCTCGCCGCTGAACCCGGCGTCGCCATACGCGGTCACCAAAGCAGCTCAGGATCTTCAGGCTGCCCAATACTTCACCTCGTACGGCCTCGCCACCATTCGATTGCGCCTTTTCAACCACACCGGGCCGGGTCGACCACCGCACTTTGTCGTGTCCAGCTTCGCCAAGCAGATCGCCGAGATCAATGCCGGTTACCGCGAACCTGTTCTTCGCGTCGGCAACCTCGACGTTTCGCGCGATTTCACCGATGTCCGCGACGTCGTCCGAGCATGGCGTCTGGCAGCTCTCGTCGGCATACCGGGTGAGGCCTACAACGTCTGCTCCGGGCAGCCCACGGTCATCCGGACCATACTCGAAGAGCTGCTGAAGTCCACATCGCGCCCGGTCGACGTACAGATCGACCCGGAGTTGCTGCGAAACGGGGAGATCGACATTTTATACGGTGATCCGAGCCGATTCGCCGCACGCACCGGCTGGCGCCCGGAAATCCCCCTCGAACAGACCCTCGGAGATCTCCTGGACTGGTGGAATAGATTTCTGACCGACAACCCTGGACCATTTCGCCGCCCGATGGGTCTTGAGAATGCCCCGGCTTCGTGACATCGTGTATCGGAAGGAGTTGATCATGGACATGGATCACCGCAACCTCATCGCACAATGGGCGTTCGACACACGCTCGATTCTTGGCCGCTTTCACCTGTGGCTCGAGGATGTCGAGGAGGTTTGGCTCGCGGGTCGGCCGGAGGCGGAACACTCATTCACCGGAACCTCTCTTGAGCGCGGGTTCATCATGGCCAACGCCGTCACCGCCCTTGGCACCAAGCTGTTCGGCCGATTCGGCGAGGCGGTGGGCCAAGACAAGGCGACTGTGAATCGCGTCAAGAAGGACGCCGACGCGGTGTCCGCCTACGCCCTGTCAGAAGCGCTGTGGTACCTGACCCGATCGCTGCCTGAAAACCACGCCGTCATGATTTCTCTCGGCGAAGGATTGATGCCCAAGGCCGGCGAAACCCCCGAGATGGGCTCCAACCCCCAGCTTGGCTTTGGCAGGGTCTATGCCCGCCCTCAGGTTGCACGCTTCCTCGACCACAGGGTTCAACAACTCCTCAACGATCCCGACTACGAGTGGCCTGAGTTCTGGACCGAGATCAATCGCGCCGGAATCACGGTCTGGGGGGCGGCGGTCGACACTCTCGAAAACACCTCACGATTCGCCAAAGGCTCGACGACCGGCCCGATGGCCGTATGCCATCTGTTCGACCAGCCCCTGAAGGTGTCGCGGCCTTTCGAAGGCTACATGGGCAATCTGGTCCTGCCGCGCGAGGTCGTTGAAACGGCGGCAGACAAGTCCGTGCTCATCGATTTCCTCACGCCGCGCCGCCTCGTCCTCGAGGCCATTCTCGACGCCTATCCCGACGTTGAACCAGCCAACGTGCATGTGTGGACCCTCGGCGGCCCGTCCAGAGAATGGCGGATCGGCCATCTGTGGGAGCAGTGGCGCGAGCTCGGAGCCCACCTGGTCGAGGACGGTTGGCCGGTTCCTGGAACCGGCATCGGCGCTTTCACCGAGTCCGGCACCTATGCTCCGGTTTACAGAGTCGGCGACTTCACCGGCATCGGCGGCGCTCGCCATGTCTTCATCTGCGACGGCTACGCCGCCTCGGCCGAAGCAATGCAGGCCGCCAGCCTCGACCAGATCCTCGACACCCAGACCTCGATATGCCTTTTCACCTCTCACTTCAAGGTGCCCTATGACCGCGAGCAGTACCTGATGCGCCTCGACCCCGACAGCGACGACTTTCGAGCGCGCCTCAGTGGGATCCTCGGCCAGCAGGTCGATGATGACGACGACGCGCTTTACAGGCAGAACATCCGCGAAGCCGCCGCCGCATGCATGCCGGTCGGAAAACGCACCGTCACGGCCGACGACTTCTTCCCCACGAAGGAGTGGCGAATTCTCAGTCTCGCCTCGGGAATGCTGCCCGATCCCTACACCGGCATCGACGGTGTCGAGGAGGTATCGGAGGGCGTCTTTCGGGTCACGACGCGGGCAGCCACCAAGCTCGGCCAGCTCGATGTCGCGGTCACCCTGCGCCTCGCTGAACCGATGGAGGAGATGCGCATGGTCTTCTCGCCACTGCTCGATCGTTTCTACGCCGGGCAGGACTACCGCGTGCGGGCGGTCAAGGTCTCGGACTCCGGCCGGATTCGCAACGAGCTGCAGACCCTGTGCTCCGAAGCGATCAATTTTACGGAAAGCGACGGCATGCGCATCGATTTCGACGCGATCGACGAGGCTGTGATGCCGAAAGACAAAAAAGAGCTGATCCAAGAGGTGCTTTTCTGGTACAAGAAGAACCATCCAGCCTGGTTCAGATGGCTCGATATCTGAGGCGCTGGAGATGGACCCCGGCCCTTTTTCGCTCCCGATCCGTGTTCGGTGGCGCGACCTCGACGCCTTCCGTCATGTCAACAACGCGGCGTTCGTCTCCTACCTGGAAGAGGCTCGGAGCGAGCTGTGGAGGTGCCGCTTCCATTGCGTCGACGCAATGGACATCCCTTTCGTCATCCACCGCCTCGAGATCGACTACAAACGGCCGATCCGACTGTTCGACGAGGTCCTGATATCCCTTTGGCCCGCAGATATCGGAGCGGTTTCGTTCGTTTTCGACTATCAGATCACCGCGAACGGCCTGACGGCCGCTACCGCACGCACGGTCCAAGTGTGCGTCCGGCACGCCAGCGGCCGGCCGGTGAGGGTCCCGGTGGACCTGCGCCAGAGCCTTGAAGATCTGTTGGCCGACAGCGAGCAAGCCAGCGGGTGACCGGAGTCAAGCTCTTCTGGTTTCGGGTCCCCGACCAGGAGCCACCCAGCCAGGCCGCGCTCAGCTTGCTCGACGCAAGCGAACGCGCCCGCTCCGACCGGTTCAAGGTCGAGCGCCCCCGACGCATATTCGTCGCCGCCAGAGCAGCACTGCGATCCATTCTCGGCGCTGAGCTCGACCTCGAACCCCGATCCCTCCGCTTTCTCACCGAACCTCACGGCAAGCCCCACCTCGAACCCTCGTGGGATCTCGGGTTCAACCTGGCGCACTCGGGGTCAACGGTCGTTATTGCGCTCGCCCACGGGACCGCCATCGGCGTCGATGTCGAGGAGCTCGGTCACGATGTCCCGGCACTTCGACTGGCCCGTCGGTTTTTTACCGACACTGAGGCGAATGCTGTTGCAACAGCCCGCAAAGGGTCTCGGCTCCGGGTGTTCCACCACTGCTGGACGGCCAAGGAGGCCGTGCTCAAGGCGACCGGAAGCGGTCTCACCGTTTCCGTGAGTACGATCGACGTCGACCCAGACCCGAACGCACCACCGAGAGTGTGTGCGATAGCGGGCGACGGTGACGTTGCCCTCCTGTGGAACCTCCTCCGCCACGAGCGACGCGGCGAGTGGATTGCTACCGTTGCTCACCAAGGCGCGAAACGGGAACTGAAGGTAGTTGAGTACCTGGGGCTGTGACGCTCTGGAACAGACAGGAAATCCGTCTCGGCGAAAAACGCCGGGTTATGATTCCCACATGAACAACCTCGTACTGAGAGAACACAGTGGACCTCTCCTCATCCTGACGCTCAACGATCCGGGGCGTGCGAACCCTTTGTCGGCAGACATGGCCGCAACGCTCGTGGGGGCGCTCGGGGAGGCGCGTGACGACGAGACTGTTCGGGCAGTCATCTTGACGGGGACGGGTCGACACTTCTCGGCCGGCGCCGATCTGGTGGCGCTCGAAAAAATTGCTTCGGGCGGTGACTCTGACGCCAATCTCAAGGACTCACGCCGGCTGGAAGAACTCTTCGCCGCGGTATTGTCCCACCCCAAGCTAACGGTCTCCGCGGTACACGGAGCGGCGGTGGCCGGTGGATGCGGTCTCGCCACCGCCTGCGATCTGGTCGTCGCCGAGCCCGACTCACGCCTGGCTTATACAGAGGTTAAGATCGGTTTCGTCCCGGCCCTTGTCTCGACTTTTCTCACTCGCCGGGTCGCCGGGCATGTTGCCCGCCGGCTATTGCTTGACCCCGAGATGCTCGACGGAGAGCAGGCGCTTGCACTGGGCCTGGTCGACGAGGTCGCCGGCGCGGAGGGAGCGCTGGCCCGCGCTCGAGAACTCGCTATCAATATCTGTCGCAAGGCTTCCCCGGCTGCTCTCGCCGAAACGAAGAAACTCCTCGATGACGTCGTCGGAATGTCGTGGCGTGAGGCCCTCGCCCTGGCAGCCGAGGTCAATGCCAAGCAACGCCAACACCCGGAGTGCCGTCGAGGTGTGCGCAGCTTTCTCGAGCACAAGACCACTCCGAATTGGATCGATGACGAATAGCCTCGACAACTACACCGCCTGAGTCCGTGGCGGGACCGTCACTCGGTTTCGACCTCCGTCCCAGCTGGTCAAGTCCTGGTCAAAAGTAGTCAATCCGTGTTGAAGCCGCTGGTGGACAGGGGCGGCATCTAATGACAAACACAGGAACAGCGGCTGCAGCGTACGGCGCCGGTCGAGGTTCCTCTCCGCAGGCGGGACGCCTGCTCCCACCAGAACA
>CAZCEX010000241.1:0-6767 GCA_964497785.1 uncultured Thermoanaerobaculia bacterium
GCAGGACAGCCAGGTTCGTCGGGTTGCAGCAGCCGCAGAACCGATCGCTCGCCGTGCCGGACCCGCCCCAACGCAGCGGCTCGCCGTCCTCGTCGTACTTCAGGTAGAGCCTGATCAGGCCTTGTGGGCCTTCCTCGATGACCTTGAAGGTCCGAATGTAGCCCTCCTGCTTGAGGATCTTGGCGACCTCGAGCTTCATCTTCGAGGCCGGAATATCGGTCCGGTCGTGGCGGATCGCGTTCGCGTTCCGAATTCTTGTCAACATATCGGCGATTGGATCAGTCATGCTCATGATCGCCTCCTTACCAGCTCGCCTTGGTCACACCCGGGAGGAAGCCCTCCAGGGCGAGCTCACGGAAGCAGATACGGCACAGCTGGAACTTGCGCATGAAGCCGCGCGGCCGACCGCAGCGGCGACAACGGTTACGATGCCGCACCTTGAACTTGGGTTTCCTGAGATTCTTGGCGATGGATGCCTTGCGTGCCACGGCTCTCCTCCCTATCGATGCGCGAACGGCATCCCGAGACCGGCCAGAAGCGCACGCGCCTGGTCGTCGGTGGGAGCCGAGGTCGTAATCGTGATGTTCATTCCCATGATTCCTTCGATTTTCTGGTAATCCACCTCTGGAAAAACCAGAATGTCGCGGATGCCGAGGGTGTAGTTTCCGCGACCGTCGAAAGACCCCGGGTTGATGCCCCTGAAGTCCCGAACACGCGGCAGTCCGATGTTGATCAGGCGATCGAGAAACTCGTACATGCGTTCTCGGCGCAAGGTGACCTTGGCTCCGACCGGCATGCCCTCGCGCAACTTGAATGCCGCGATGCTCCTTCGGGCCCGACGCATCACAGGTTTCTGGCCCGTGATGATGGCCAGCTGCTCGAGCGCGGTTTCAAGAACCTTGGCGTTGCGCGACGCTTCTCCGACGCCGATATTGCAGGTGATCTTCTCCACCGAAGGGACCTGCATGGGATTGACGAACCCGAACTCCTTCTTGAGGTCCGGGAATACCGACTCACGATACTTTTCCTGTAAGCGCGCCATCGTACCTCCTATCGGTCGAGAATCGCGCCGTCGACCTTAGCGACGCGGACCTTCTGTCCGTCGTCCAGAATTTTGTAACCGACGCGGGTTTTATTGCCGCTGTCGGGGGAAACGACCATGACATTCGAAGCCTGGATCGCGGCTTCACGCTCGACGATGCCCCCCTGAATCTTCTTCTGTGGATTCGGGCGAGTATGCCGCTTGATCATGTGGACGCCTTCGACGATGATGCGCTGCCGCGCTCGATCCGCCTTGAGGACCTTGCCTCGCCGGCCTGAGTCCTTGCCGGCAATGACCTCCACCAGATCTCCCTTCTTGACCTTCATCTCACCCTCCTAGAGCACTTCCGGCGCCAACGACACGATCTTCATGAACTTCCGTTCACGGAGCTCGCGCGCTACCGGACCGAAAACACGGGTACCCATCGGCTCGCGCTCGGCGTTGACGACCACCGCTGCGTTGTCGTCGAAACAGATGTACGACCCGTCTTTGCGTCGAGTCCGGTTGCGAGTGCGAACGAGCACCGCTTTGATCACGGTGCCCTTCTTGATATCTGACTCCGGCGCCGCTTCCTTCACCGAACATACGATGATGTCGCCGACCCCGGCATAGCGGGGGGCGGCTGAGCCGCCGAGCTGGCGGATGGCCTGCAGGCGGCGGGCGCCTGAGTTGTCGGCCACGTTGAGCATCGTTCCCATCTGAATCATTGTTGACCTCCCGCCTACTGCGCGCGCTCGACGATTTTTCGAACCCGCCAGCGCTTCGACTTGGACATCGGTCGACACTCTTCGATGAGGACCCGGTCACCCTGGTTGCATGTATTTTCTTCGTCGTGGGCCATGAACTTCGACGTGGTTCGCATGAACTTTCGGTAGAGCGGGTGCATGACTAAGTTCTCGACCTTGACGACAATCGACTTGTCGGCGCCGTTTGAGAGCACGACTCCCAGCTTGGTCGTTTTCTGCGGCGTCTTGTTGACGTCACTCATGAGTCGCCTCCTGGCTTTGCTGCTCCCCCATCACGGTGAGCACCCTGGCGATGTCCTTACGGACCTCGCGGATCCTTAGCGGGTTCTCGATCTGACCCGTCGACTTCTGGAAACGGAGCTTGAAGAGCTGTTCCTCGAGGTCGCCGAGGGTCCGATTGAGCTCATCCGGCGTGCGATCACGAAGCTCTTTCGCCTTCATGCCAGACCTCCCCTCTCTACAAAGCGGGTCTTGAGGGGGAGCTTGTGAGCCGCCAGGCGCATGGCCTCACGCGCGACCTCATACGGCACACCCTCCATTTCATAGAGGATACGGGTCGGCTTGATGACGGCCACCCACTCCTCGGGGTTGCCCTTACCCTTACCCATTCGGGTTTCGAGGGGTTTCTTGGTGATCGGCTTGTCGGGAAAAATCCGGATCCAGATCTTGCCGCCACGCTTGACGTGGCGGGTCATTGCGATACGAGCCGCCTCGATCTGGCGGGCAGTGAGCCAGCCTGGCTCGAGCGCCTGCAGCGCGTAGTCACCGAAGGCAAGGGTGTTGCCTTTGGAGGCAATTCCTTTGATCTTGCCTCGCTGCTGCTTGCGGTACTTGACCTTCTTTGGCATCAACATGATTCAATCTCCTCACGCACGACCACGGGGGGGCGTCGTTCGGGCCCGCGCCCGGTGTCGCTCACCCCTATAGACCCACACCTTGACCCCGATAACACCGTAGGTCGTGTAGGAGGTGACGAATCCGTAATCAATATCAGCCTTCAGGGTGTGAAGCGGCAACCGGCCCTGTTGGTACCACTCGGAACGAGCGATCTCCGCGCCGTTCAGTCGCCCGGCACAGCGAATTTTGATGCCCTGGGCGCCAAACCGCAAAGCATTCTCAATCGCTCGCCGCATGGCACGGCGAAAGGCGATCCGACGCTCGAGCTGGCGGGCTACGTTGCCGGCAATCAGGTGAGCGTCGATTTCTGGCCTTTGAATCTCTTGGATATTGATGTGAATATCCTGGCCGTAGCGCCGCATCAGGTCATCGCGCAGCTTGTCCACCTCGGCGCCCTTGCGACCGATGATGATCCCGGGGCGCCCCGACAGGATGTTGACGCGCAGCTTGCTGGCGGTTCTTTCGATGTCGATGGCCGACACCGCTGCGTTGGCCAGGCGGGTTTTGAGGTACTCCCTCAACTGGAGATCTTCATGCAGAAGATTCGCGTACTCTACCCCAGAGGCAAACCAACGTGAACGCCACGTATTGTTGTATCCAAGGCGAAAACCGTACGGATGCGTTTTTTGTCCCACGTCGTCCTCCTCAGGCCTCGCGCACATCAAGTTCCACGGTGACGTGGCACATGCGCTTCAGGATCCGATGCATCCGCACCCATTTAGAGGCCGGACGCCCCCGCTTCAAGCTCGGGCCTTGATCGACCGTGATCCTGGAAATGAACACCCTGTCCACGTCAACTCCGGGCTGGCTCTGCTCGAGGTTTGCCAGGGCCGACCGAACCAGCTTCTCGACGTCGCGCGCGGCGTACTTCGGGCTCAGCTGGAGAGACGTGAGGGCAGGCTCGATCTTCTTGCCGCGAACGAGGTCCGCGACCAGCCTCACCTTACGAGGCGAGGAGCGATAATACCGGAGTTTCGCTCGTACTGCCATCATTCCCCCTAACGTACGCCTTTTTCCTTCTTGCCTGAGTGGCCGCGGAAGGTGCGGGTCGGCGCAAACTCGCCCAGCTTGTGGCCGACCATGTTCTCGGTAACGAAAACGGGCACGAACTTGTGTCCGTTGTGAACGGCGATGGTTTGACCCACCATGAGGGGGGTGATCGTAGAACGCCGGGACCAGGTCTTGAGGACCTTACGGCCGCCGGAGGCATTCATGGCCTCCACCTTCTTCATCAGGTGGTCGTCGACGAAAGGTCCTTTGCGAATCGAACGAGCCATCTTTCTCTCCCTACTTCTTCCGGCGTGACACGATGAGACGGTCCGAGGCCTTGCGACCACGGGTCTTGGCGCCCTTCGTCGGTTTGCCCCAGGGGGTCACCGGGTGGCGGCCCTTGTTCCGACCTTCCCCACCACCGTGAGGATGATCGACCGGGTTCATCGCGGTTCCACGAGTTTGCGGCCGGATACCCTTCCAGCGGGAACGGCCGGCTTTTCCGATTGACAGATTGGACTGCTCTGAGTTGCCGACCTGTCCGATGGTGGCCATGCACGAGGCGAGGATCATGCGCATCTCACCTGAAGGCATCCTCAGGGTCACGTACTTGCCCTCTTTCGCCATGATCTGCGCCGAGGTTCCTGCTGAACGCACGACCTGGCCGCCCTTGCCGGGCTTGAGCTCGACGTTGTGGACCAGCGTTCCCAGAGGGGCGTTATTCAGCGGCATCGCGTTGCCAGGCCTGACGTCTACCTTGTCCCCCGCGATGACCTGACTCCCGACCTTGAGGCCTTCGGGCGCTATGATGTAGCGCTTTTCGCCATCGAGGTAGTGCAGCAGAGCGATGAAAGCGGTCCTATTGGGGTCATACTCGATCGTCGCGACCTTGGCCGGCACGTCGAACTTGTCGCGCTTGAAGTCGATGACTCGATAGCGACGTTTGTGCCCGCCGCCACGGTGCCGCGAGGTGATGTGGCCGTCGCTGTTGCGACCCGACGAGCGCTTTTTCCCTTTGGTGAGCTTTTTATGTGGGCGCGACGTCGTCACTTCGGCGAAGTCCAACGAGGTCACAAAACGGCGCCCGGGCGATGTCGGCTTATAGTTGCGAATACCCATGCTCGCCTCCTCAGATGGCCTCGAAGAACTCAGGCGTCTTCTCGCCCTTGGCCAGCTTTACAAAGGCCTTTCGGACTGTCGGACGGTGGCTCGCAACACGGCCGTAACGCAGTTGGGGCTTACCCTTGCGATTGACAATCCGTACGCTCGCGACCCTGACGCTGAAGAGTTCTTCGACTGCGTTGCGGACCTCGATCTTGTTGGCCCGGCGGTTCACCTCGAAGCAAACGGTGTTCCCCCGTTCCTGCATGAGGGTGGTCTTTTCCGTAATAATCGGACGAAGGATGATCTCTCGAGCCTTCATGAGAGCACCTCCACGAGAGAGCGAAGCGCCGGCTCAGAAGCCACGATCCACTGATGATTGAGCACCTCGTAGGTGTTCAATGACCGCGCATCGATCATCTTGATCTCGGGTCGATTCCGGCTCGCCAGGTGCAGATTGAGGTTCTCGATGCCATCGACGAGCAATACCTTCTCGCCTTGAACGCCGAGGTCTCCAAGCCGCTTGAGGAATTCTTTGGTCTTGGGGCCATCGAGTTCCATGCTGTCGAGCACCACGATCCGCCCCTGGGCCAGACGCTGGCTGAGTACGCCCCTGAGCGCCGCCCGCCGTGCCTTTTTGTTGACCTTCATGACATATGAGCGCGGCCGGGGCCCATGCACGACTCCACCGGATCGCCACAGGGGGGATCGCCGGTGACCGGCACGAGCGCGACCGGTGTGTTTCTGTTTCCACGGCTTGGCACCGGTTCCGGCAACCTCGCCTCGCTCCTTGACCTTGTGGGTTCCGCGGCGTCGGCTGGCAAGGTAGGCCCGCACGACCTCCCAGACCAGGTGTTCGCTCACCTCGTGGTCGAACACGATCTCGGGAAGATCGATCTCCCCGACGATCTCGTTTGACCAGTTTTTCATTTCAATCTTCATGGCGCCCCCTCACCCTCGAGCCTTGAGGATTCGGATGTAGGAGTTGCGAGCACCGGGGACTCCGCCCTTGAGGAACAGGAGGTTCCGATCCACGTCAACTTTGACGACCGTAACGTTCTTCACGGTCACCCTCTTGTTGCCCATCTGGCCGGGCATTTTCACGCCCTTGAAGACCTTGGCCGGCCAGGCTGACTGGCCGATCGAGCCGGGCTTGCGGTGCCATCCCGATCCGTGGCTCGCGCGCCCGCCTGCGTGGCCGTGGCGCTTGATTACACCCTGAAAACCCCGACCCTTCGAGGTTCCGATGATATTGACCTGCTCGTCCACCTCGAAGATGTCCGCGAGCACGGAGTCGCCAGGCTTGACGTCCTCTCCTTCGCACGGGACCTCTCCCAGCAACCGGGTCGGAGGGATGCCTGCGTTCTTGAAGTGGCCCTGAATCGGCTTCGGCGCGTTGCGCCGAGGCCTTTTCTCCACGAAACCAATCTGTACGGCTTCGTATCCGTCGTTCTCCATGTCTTTACATTGGACTACGACACAGGGACCAGCTTCGACGATGGTCACCGGGATGACCCGCCCATCGTCGTCGAAGATCTGGGTCATGCCCACCTTTTTCCCGAGGATTCCGCGTACCATGATCGCCTCCTCCTCCTAGGCCCCGTAGGCCTTGATCTCGACGTCCACCCCAGCGGGTAGCTCGAGCTTCATGAGAGCGTCGATTGTCTGCTGGGTCGGCTCGAGAATGTCCAGCAACCGCTTGTGCGTACGGATCTCGAACTGCTCCCGAGACTTTTTGTTGACGTGCGGCGAACGCAGCACGGTGAATCTCTGGATGTGCGTCGGCAGCGGAATTGGTCCCGAAATTCGGGCCCCTGTGCGCTGCGCGGTATCGACAATCTCCGTCGCCGACTGGTCGAGCAGCCGGAAATCGTAGGCCTTCAGACGGATGCGGATTTTTTCATTGGCCATGTTCTACTCCAGGATCTCGGTGATGGAGCCGGCGCCAACGGTACGACCGCCCTCACGAATTGCGAAGCGCAGCCCTCGCT
>CAZCEX010000242.1:0-6767 GCA_964497785.1 uncultured Thermoanaerobaculia bacterium
ATGTCCCGGGTCGATCACAATCGGCGATCGGCCCCTGTGCCGGACTACTTGTGCCGGCGCGGGGGTCGGAGTCGCCTGGACCTTGCCCAGCTCAAGCACGAGTCGGTCGGGTTTTTCGAGGACATGAGAAGCGAACAACCCGACCCCGTCGATGAGCTCGACGTCGAGGCGGTCTGCGTTGGTGGATACGCTCTTGACGCGTCGCGACCTGAGGGGGATGGAGGTATCGAGCTGAGGGGAATGCTCCGTGAAGGTGACGGCAACGATTCCGGGTGTGTCCGAGTCCAAGGTTACGGGCGTCGCCTCACTGAGCGCCAGGACCAGGGTCGTGGTGGCGCTGAAGTCGGCCGCGGTTGCACGAATGAATACGGGGTCGCCGATCCTGACGCCGGGGAGGATGGCGTAGCCTTCGGCCATCTTTTGCAGGTGGAAACCGAAGGGGGCCAGGATGTGGCGATCGAGAAAGCTCGTACTGACCGCGATGCCGGTCGGCGAGGCGATCGGCGCGTCTCGGACCTCCAAAAGCGTACTGTCGACGAGAATCATGCGCCGGTCCGGGACGACCTGGATGAGGTGGTCGGCATACTCGATAGCCCACACCCCGGCGGCGGCGGAATAGGACATCTCCCCGCCAAGCAAGGTCATGATGGGAGCTACTTCGACGCGACCGCGTACGGTGGCGGCATCGACCTTCATCCCCTGGTGGCGGAACTCCACCGTAGGGGGCAGGGTCTGAGCCCCGATAGCGGCGGCCGAAACAGCGGCGACGACAACGGCGAAAACAACGGTCAATCGCATGGCTGCGACATCATACCGTTTCACACTGACCCGCGCAGCGACGATGGCAGATTTGCTTTGTCGTGAGGATCTGAGATTCTATGAATAGGGCCGTCAGACCGGGCGTCGGGAATCCTGGAGCGCGGCCGTATGTTTGAACGGTGATGAAAGGGGGGCTGTTGCGATGAGGCTCTCGACCCGCGGGCGATACGCCCTCCGAATGATGCTCGACATCGCCCGCTTCGGGAAAGACGGCAAACCTGTGAGCCTGTCTTCGGTGGCGGAACGCACTGATATCTCGCGGGGCTATCTCGAGCAGGTGGCAATGTCCCTTCGTACGGCCAATCTGCTCAAGGCGGTATCCGGCCGCTTTGGAGGCTTCAAACTCGCGACTCTGGCCACTGAGATCACTCTGGGTCGCATCATCGAGGCTGCGATCGGCCCCATCAACCTCGTCGAATGCGTCGCCAACCCGGAGGACTGTATGCGGTCGGAAGAATGCGAGTGCCGCCAAGTCTACGATCTTATCAATCGCCGCATCACCGACGTGCTCGATGACTACACTCTGGCCGATCTCGAGTCCGGCGCCTTCTCTGCCGCCGGCGTCTTGCCTGTGGTGCAGACTAGTTGAGCACGCCGTTCTTCGTTTGCTTGCAGGCGTAGACGACCAGGAAGATCGCAACGAGCCAGATGACCACGCTGAAGTACATGGCGCCGGCGCCCATGATCTCGATGCCGTTCGACATGCCCAACGTATAGATCGAACTCACGATCATGCCGACGAAAGAGATTACGAAGGCCCAAAGGGCCCATTTCTTTCTCAGCAGAAGGAAAATTGAGCCCGCAAGGGCAGACCACACAGCGATCGCCCAGCCGGAAATCGCCCACGCCGGGAAAGCATAGAAGTAGGCCAGCTGCTCCTGAGAGAACCGGGACATGTAGAAATCGAGCTGCAGCTGGGTCGCCAGGTAGTCGAAGGCGCCCATCAAATTCCACAGCAGGGTCAAAATCCCTACGATCCAAAGGTGGATTGGTGTTCGGGGGCCCCCTCCCGCGATATCGGTGCCAGTCATTCCTGCCTCCTCATGGTATCGAAATCTCGTCCGGTTTTCCGGACCCTTTGAGCTGATGGTCGATCTACACATCAATCAATGGGGTGAGCTCGAGTTCTATTCCGGATTGCCGTCCCGACCGCTGTGCTCAGTTGCCGCCCCCTGCTGTGCGAGACGAGGTCGTGATCGACCATTGATCGGTATCGCTTGATTCAAACCCGTCGAGGAAGAGGCCGTCGTCGAGGATAGCAAGGCCCCAGGTGCCATGGGGCTCATATGGGCCGTCGCCTTCCACAGTGCCCGTTGTGCGATCGATCGTTCGTATCGTGAGCACGTCGGACGGCCCCATGCACGGTCCGCAAAGCATCAGGCTCCACAGTGTGCCGAGGTCATCGAAATCGATGGCGCGGGCCGACCAGATTGCGAAGTCCGACGTGGGTATAGGCGAAATCACCCCGGTCGACAGGTCCATCTCGGCAAGGGAGTAGCTCGCCAGGAGCAGCGTTTCGCCGTTGCCGGCGAGGCTCCCGAAATACGACTCGACGAGTCCGGCGAACCATGTTGCCTGGCCGGTATCCATGTCGATCTGATATACAGAGGGCCCGTGGGCATCGTCCTCCGCCGCCATCCACAAACGCCCATCGTCGGTGAATGCCAGACCCTTCACATCGGAAACGGTCACTCCGAACGGGCCCACCACAGCTCCGGAACCGTGCATCACATCGATCGTGATCAACTGATTCTGCGAAAAATTCACGCCAAAGAGGGTGCCTGTGGGGTCGAAGGCGATGTGGGTGACCGGGAACCCGATCGCTCCGGCCAGCGTGAGTTCACCGGAAAACAGATCCACCCTGTGCAGCTCTGCGTTCGAGTAGGGCCCGTTCAAGACCGCAAACGCAACGCCCTGAGCGCTGGCGCCTGTCGCCGCCAACAATATCAACACTGCTGACACCACAAATTGGCTGATCCGAATCGACATTGTGACCCCCATGGTGGCTTTGCGCCGGGTCTCTGGCTTGTCCCTCGTATTCCCTCCACTGATCATAGCGCTTCCGCCGGAAATCTGGCTCTCGTTGACAGTGGCTATGCGTCGCCCCATATTTAGAGAGACAACCCCGAGAATGCCGAAGGACGGCCAAGATCCTGGAGGTCAAACGATGTGCACGTCAATTGAGCCCCGATCGAGTTCGCTCGGTTTCATCCTGTGTGCGGCTGGGTGTGTGACGATTCTGGCGTTTGCCGTGCCCGGCGCCACCGCTGACTTTCACGTACGCCTCGGTGATCGACAACCGGTCCGGCGACCCGGTATTCATCAGCGCGATTAGGGAAATCGAACAGCAATCGAACTGACCTGAAGAATGCGAGGAAAAACATGCGTCAAGCTCTGCTCATTGGCATAACGGTTCTTCTTGTGACGTCCGGGGCCGCAACAACGAACGGGGGTACCAACGGTCAAGAGAGCCACTTCATCTTCGTGACCTCGGTGACCTATCAGGGTGACCTCGGGGGGGTGGCGGGAGCGGATGCTTTGTGCGCCTCACATGCTGCAAGCGGGCTTTTGACCGCGCCACTCGGGGCGACGTGGAAGGCGTTGATATCTATCCACGGGGTGGTCGACGCCAAGGACAGGGTGAGCTGGGCAGGTCCGGTCCGGGATGTGAGCGGCGTGCTCGCTACCAACGATCCGACTACGTGGCCGTGGGTGAAAGACGGATCATCGGACATCGGCATCGACGAAGACGGGAACCCCCCTCCCGACTCGTACGTATGGACCGGCAGTAACGTCAACGGGACCTCTGTTGGCCCCGGTTACGACTGCAATGGATGGACCGACGGCACGAGCACCTATGAAGGGTGGTCCGGCGAAACAGACAATTTCGGCAACTCCACCTGGATCGACAGCTTCGGCAACGACTGCGACGACGAGTGGTTTTCGCTCTACTGCGTCAGCGAGGTCGATGGGCTCATCTTTGCGGATGGTTTCGAAAGTGGTGACACAACGGCCTGGTCCCCATGAGGGTTCTCGGTCTGGTTTCTTTCCGCTTCATTCGAAACGGGATGTCAACTCTCCATCAAGTATGCCGCTGGCGGCACCGAACAATGGAAGCGTTGGTACAACGAGATGCCGGGGTCTCCGGGAAGCGGAGACTCCACCGATTATGCGTATGCAGTGGCCGTTGACAACGCGAACCACATCCACGTAGTGGGGCGTCTGCACCGGGACTACATGGGCGTCGCCCAGGACGAGACCTACGGCGTGATCAGCTACACAGACGATGGCGCAGTGGAGAAGGTGGTGCACTTCGACAACGACCCGACTGTTCCTCGTGGTCGTGACCGAATTGCGTGCCGTACCTGCGCTCGCAGCCAGGGATGCTTGCTGGATGGAGCATTGAATGGAAGATCAGCTCGCGGGTGGCCTCGAGCCACAGTTCGTAACCTCAATAGCCCGAGATATCGCCTGTGCAGCCCAGCAGGTTGCAGCGGCGGCAGAGCTCTTGGCCGGTGGCGCCACGGTTCCATTTATCGCTCGCTACCGAAAGGAAGTGACGGGGGGACTCGACGACGGGGCCCTGGAATCCTTGGCCAAACGGCGAGAATATTTCATCAACTTGACCGAACGGCGGGACGTGATCCTGGCTGCGATCAAGGACAACGGCCAGCTGACAGCTGACCTTGAGCGGCTCATTCGTTCGACAACGACCAAGGCTGAGCTCGAAGACCTCTACTTGCCGTACAAGCCAAAACGCCGGACGCGAGCATCGATGGCGCGAGAACGTGGTCTCGAACCTCTTGCAGAGGCTCTTCTCAAAGCAGCCCGAGCGCAGACAGACCCGGCTGAACTGGCGGCCAGATTCGTGGACGACCAGATGGACGTCGAAGCCGTGCTTGCCGGTGCGCGGGACATCCTGGCCGAGCGCCTTGCAGAAAACTCCCGCGCTCGCGCTCGACTGCGGCGGGTATTCCACAACAGCGCCATCTTGGAAGTCCGGGTTCTGAAGGGCAAGGAAGCGGAAGGCACCACATACAGTAACTATTTCGAACACCAAGAACCCGCGGCCCGAATGCCTTCGCACCGCATGTTGGCGATTCTTCGCGGCGAACGTGAGGGCTTCCTGATCAGCAGCCTGCGCATCAACGACGAGGATGAAGTCGGCTACCTGGCAGAGATCCCCCGCGTGCCGCTGACGACCCCGTGCGGCAAACAAGTGGCCCTGGCCGCTGCCGATGGCTACAAAAGGTTGCTTCGGCCGTCGATCGCGAACGAGATCCGCGCGGAGATGAAAGAACGAGCCGAAAGCGAAGCGATCCGGGTTTTTCGCGCCAATCTCGGTGAGCTCCTGATGCAGCCGCCCTTTGGCCAGCAATCGGTCATCGGGCTCGATCCTGGCTTGCGTACCGGTTGCAAGCTGGCAGTCGTCGACCCGACCGGAACGGTCACGGAGACCGATGTGCTGTACGCGGTCCCAGAGGGGTCGCGCACCGCCGCTGCGGAGAAGACTCTCGAAGCGTTGTGCCGCCTTCATCAGGTCCGGGCGATCGCGGTAGGCAACGGGACTGCAAGTCGAGAAACCGAGGCATTCGCCCGTAAGTGCGTTCGTGATGCCGGCCTCGACGAAGTGATGGTGGTTATCGTTCCGGAGACCGGTGCGTCGGTCTACTCCGCGTCCCAGGTGGCGCGACGGGAGTTGCCGGACCTCGATGTGAGTTTGCGAGGCGCGGCATCGATTGCACGCAGAATGCAGGACCCGCTGGCCGAGCTGGTGAAGATCGAGCCGAAATCCCTCGGCGTCGGCCAATACCAGCACGATGTCAACCAGAAGGCCCTGGCGCAGGAGCTCGACCGAGAGGTCGAAGCAGTGGTGAACAGGGTCGGTGTGGAGCTGAACTCGGCGTCGATTTCATTGCTCGAGCGTGTTTCAGGCGTCAGCGCCAAGGTGGCCGGCGCCATCGTCAGCAACCGCGAGGAACACGGTCGATTCAAGGACCGTCGCCGGCTGCTCAAGGTGCCCGGCCTCGGGCCACGGGCGTTTGAGCTGTGTGCCGGGTTTCTGAGAATCCACGACGGCAAGAATCCCTTGGATCGAACCGCGGTCCACCCCGAGCGATATTCTCTGGTCAAGAAGATGGCCTCGAGCCTCGGACTCGAGGTCGAGCAGCTGATCGGGGAAGCGGCCCAACGCCTCGATCTGCAGTCTTTTGTCGACCCGGAGGGCGGCATCGGCCGTCCCACGCTGGAGGATATCCAAAAAGAGCTGGAGCAACCTGGGCGAGACATCCGCCCTGAGTTCGAAGCTCCAAAATGGCGTGACGACATCACCTCGATCGACGACCTCAGACCTGGTCTCATCCTCGAAGGTCGGGTCTCGAACGTGACCAATTTCGGAGCATTTGTCGACCTCGGAGTGAAACGGGATGGTCTGGTACACATCTCCCAGCTCAGTGACACCTGGATCGATGATCCTCGATCGGTATTGCACGTTGGCCAGGTCGTCAAGGTGATGGTGCTCGACGTGGATCAACAACGTGGAAGGATCAGTCTGTCGATGAAGGTGGAGGTACTCACTCCGAGCTGATCGGGTAAGGGGTTCGGTGATCGAATTGATCTATCTCCCCGGCAGTTCCGTGCCACGACTCATGATCTCTACATAGCCCGCGTAGCTGAACAGGCGGTTTCGTTTCTGTCCGGTAAGCTCCTTCACGATAGCAAGCTGCTCCAGATGGCCGAGTGCCTTGTTGACGGTCGCCGGGGTGATGCCGGTCTTCTCCACCAGTGAGCCTGAGGTGGCGATGGGGTGCTCCATCAGCGCACGATGGACCTTCAGGGTGGATGGAGCCGCCCGCCCCAGGCCGCTGATCTTGTCGCGATCCCGGTTCGACAGGTCGAGAAGCTGCTGCGCGGTTTCCACCGCCTGGGTAGCCGTGACGATCACCGCC
>CAZCEX010000243.1:0-6763 GCA_964497785.1 uncultured Thermoanaerobaculia bacterium
CCGAGGCCGCATACTGTGCTCGGGGCGCCCTGCGCGCCTCGTCAGCCGATGCCAGCCCCACATCAGGCTGGCCCACACCCAGGCGACGTTGCGCCCCAAGTGGGCGGGCAACAGAAGCAACGCCGCGGGGTCTCGAAAACGTCTCGCGGCCACGACCGCAGCCAGAGAGCGTTCTCCGCCGATGAGTAGGAGCAGAGCGGCCGCAATTGCGGCCGCTATCCCCCAGGGGCGGCCCAATGCTGCCAGAACGATGGCCACCCCGGCCGCTGCGAGCGCCGCAGACGTCCCCGGAACGTGGAGGATCATGCCCGGACCCGACACCGCATCACCGCCCATTCGATTCGGGTGCTTGGCCACAAGGTCGAGGCGGCCGTAACCCTGACCATACTGCTGGCGCAGGTATGCACGCGGTCCTTCGCGCCAGTGGTGCACGCTCCGCGCTTTTCTGACAAAAGCGAGACGATAGCCCGCATTGCCCAGGCGGTAGCTCATGTCGTTGTCATAACCGTAACCGAGCGTTTCGTCGAACAGACCGACCGCGTCGAGAGCCGCCGCACGGTAGATCGAGTTTCCGGTACAGATGTGATCCATGTGGCGGGACACGATGCGGGCGTAGCGCAGCTCGAGATCGTATCCCGCGACTCGCGCCCATGGGCTCGCGTCACGGTCGGTCGCGTAGTAGCCCTGCGCCCCGGCGACTTCAGGGTCATCGAATGCGGCGAGCAGCGCCTTCACCCACCCCGCTTGCAACACCACGTCCTGGTCGACCTGGGCGATGAAAACAGACTTCGCCGCCCGGATCCCGATGTTGATGGCAGCCGCCGCGCCCCGCCCCTCGCCCTGGATGACCCGCAGGCGCGGTTCGTCCATGCTCCCGACGAGAAAGTCCGCCGTTCCGTCGCTGCTACCGTCATCGACGACCACGACCTCGAACGGCCTACCATCGTCCTCTGCGAGGATGGCGTCGAGCACACAGCCGATGAATCTTTCGCCATCGCGCACCGGGACGACGAAAGAAACACCGGGTTGTGAACGATCGACCTCGCTCTCTGTCATGCACCAGATCCTACCGCATCGAGGGTCAGCCGGCTCGACTACACTCTGAGGATGAGCAGGTCGCGACAAGAACGACGGCGGCAGGAAAGAAAGCAGGCCATGACCGGGGCGACCTCCCGCCCGGCTGGATGGTGGTACCCCTATGCCCTGTGCGCAACTGCAGCGGCGTTCGCGGGACTCGTCTACACAGGCGTGCTCTCCAACCCATTCGTCTATGACGACCGGCTGACCGTCGTCGGCAACCCGTCGATTCGAGATCTCGGCCGGCCGCTGGCGATCCTCATGCAGGACATCTTTCGCCCCGTCGTCAACCTGTCGTATGCGATCGACTTTGCTCGCTCCGGTCTCGACCCGGCCGGCTACCACCTCACGAACATTGTGCTCCACATGACGAACGTCGTCTTGCTCTTCTTCGTCGTCACACAGCTGGTTCGAGACAAGGAAGCGAGAAAGGCTGCCGATACCGACACGTCGGCTTCGTGCCTTGCGGCCGCCTTTGCCGCCGCTTCGATCTTCGCCGTCCATCCGGTCATGACCGAGGCCGTCGGCTACGTCAGTGGCCGTTCGGAGCTGCTGTGCACGACCTTCTTCCTGGCTGCCTTCCTCGCCCTGCGGTCCTACCTCGTCGGCGGCCGACCACAGTGGCTCGTGACAGGCATTACGGCCTTCGTGCTCGGGCTGGGCGCCAAGGAGACGGCGGCGGTGCTGCCCTTCGCCCTGATTGCCTACGATTTCTTCATCCTCGGCGATACCAAGGGTAAACAACGAAGGCGTTTTCTGCGGTTCCACCTTCCCTTCGCCGGGTTTGTCACGATCGCCGGCCTGATCAGGGTTGGGGTCTACCTCGGCGTCGAGCAGGGTTCGCAGGCGGTCGGCCTCTGGCACAACGCCCTGACCGAGGTCGGCGTGGTATGGCGATATCTCATTCTTCTCGTGGCGCCCTTTTCACAGTCGATCATGCACCCTGTCGAAACCGTCACCCGGGTCACCGAACCAGAAGCGTTGCTGGCGATCCTCGGGCTCCTCGCGGCGGCGGCGTTGTTGTGGGCCTTGAGACGCCGTTTCCCGCTGGTCGTACTCGGATGGGTCTGGTTCTTCCTGCTCCTCGCGCCGGCGCACGTCATCCCGTTGCAGGAGGCCATGGCCGAGCATCGCGTCTACACGGCGAGCTGCGGTTTCTTTCTCGCCATCGGGGCAGGGACCGCGATGCTTTTCTCTTGGCTCCAGAGTCGAAGCCGGTCCCCCCTGCGAATCATGGGCCTGGTGCTCATTCCGCTACTCGCCGGCCTTTCTTATTTAACGGTGGCGCGGAACCAGATCTGGCAAGATCCTGTGACGTTGTGGGCCGATGCCGCTGCAAAAGCGCCGGCGACATGGGGCGCCCACTACGCCCACGGCGATGCGCTCAGGTCGGCCGATCGATGCGCCGACGCAGTTGCCGCCTACCGACGGGCGATCGAGCTCATCCCGACCCAGGTCTCGGCCCACCTCAACCTCGGCATCTGCCTCGCCGAGCTCGGTCGTTTCGACGAGGCGATGTTGACCTTCCGGACCGCTCAGGGGCTCGACCCCTCGAACCCGCAACCGCACAACAACCTCGGCACCCTCGCCGCACGGACCGGACAGCTCGAAGCAGCCCGCGCCCATTTCCTTGAGGCCATTCGTCTCGACTCCCGAAATATCCGGGCCCGTTTGCTGCTCGCGCAGATGAACGAGACGGTTTTCAACAATCCGGCCCGCGCCCTCGAGCTGTGCAGCGAGGTCCTCACGATCGAACCCCGCACCAGCGGCGCAGCCGAGTGCATCGAAAGAAACCAGTCCAAGCAACGGTGATCCCACCCGTCAATTATCACGAACAAATCTCATTCTCAAAATTTGACCCTCAATCGAGCTCTGGCGGGCTGACGAACCGATAAGTTTGGGTCCGTGACCCCAAAATCACGATTGTCACGGTAATGTCATGAGCCTGGTCATAAACGGTCTTGTTGTGCGGTCGATTGTCACAGAAATGTAATTTCTTTTTCCGATTCCCCGGCCAAGTTGACGACCCTGAATCCCCATGCTATGAAAACTGCAATGAAAATCAAAATGGTGACCCGAAAACCCCTTGGTTTCTCATTTCCGGCAATTGGGGAATTGCCGGGGAGGGCACACCTCAGCATTTTATTTTTTTCGTAAATTCTGAAGGAGGAGGAATGATGAAGAGGCTCGTTTTATTGTCCGTGGTCCTGGGACTGATGGCCATGCCAGCGGCCGCACAGTCGGATTACCCACAGGATGCACTCGAAAGGTACTGGGAGTGCATGGAACGCAACGACCTCGACCACATCAAGGAGTTGCTCTACTACCACCGCAACGTGGAGAAGATCGACGCCTCGATCTACGGCCTCCCGGAGAGCGACTTCGACGACAAGACTCTTCTCACCATCAACGAGCGCTTGAGTTTCCGCCAGAGCCAGATGAACCGGCTCAGCGGCGACGAGAGGACCGTGCCGATGGCCACCTCCGGCCCGGTACAGTACCCCCACCACCTGCGCGAAGCGTTCGACAACATGTACGAGAGGACCGGCGAGAGAATCGACTGCTCACTCATCCTCGAAGAAACCGGCGTCACACCAATAGAGATTGATACCGTTGACAACGGCTGGAGCAGCGACCTCAACCTGACACCGGCCGACAGCGTGGACCGCGGAGAGGTCGACATCGCTGTCGATTTCGCCAATCCCAACCGCGTCATGGCTTCGTCATGCCCTGCCGGCGGGTCGGAAACCTCGAACTTCATCGCCTACTCCAACGACTACGGCCAGAGCTGGTCCCGGACCCAGGTCGGCAACAACTCTGGCACCTCGTGGGAATGTGACCCGGTGAGCTACTACCAGCGCTCGACCGGACGCGTCTACCACTCGAAGATCGGGTGCTCCGACGGTTACTGCTCGAATACCTACACTCTGATGCGCTACTCGACCAACAACGGCGCCTCCTGGTCCGACTGCGGTCGCCCCGCCAGCCAGACCTCCGAGGATCGCCAGTGGCACGTGGTCGACAATACGCCGAGTTCGTCGTGCTACGGCAACATCTACGTCACCTGGCACAACTCCAACCAGCAGAGGGTCGCCCGCTCGACCAATAACTGCTCGAGCTGGTCCAACGTGACAAACCTGACCAACACCTACCAGGCGATAACACCCGACATCAACGTTGCCGCCGACGGCCACGCCTACGCGGTCTGGCAGAACCACGGCGACAGCACCTTCAAGATCGCCGGCTCCTCCGACTGCGGTGCGAGCTGGAACTCGCCCTCGGCCAAGACCCTGACCAGCCGCAACGGCGACTGGAGCAACAACCTGCCGGCCCAGTGTCAGCGCGGCGTCGCCTCGCAACCCTGGGTGGACGTCGACCGGGCGCCGAACTCGCCATTTTACGGCCGCGTCTACGTCGGCTTGGCGATGTTCAGCGGGTCGTGTGCCACGGCCGCCGGTCGCAGCTGTAGCAGCTGGGACTCGAACTGGTCCGACACCTGCAACTACGACTTCTTCCTGATGTACTCCGACAACAACGGCTCGACCTGGTCCTCCCCAGTCAACGTCACCTCAGGTGAAGGCAACAAGGTCGATCACCTGGTCGGCTACATGCGCGTCGACGAGGCCGACGGATCGATCTACCTCGGGTATCACCGTTCGCGCCTCAACCCGGCCTCCTCAGCCGACCGCCAGAAAACCCACTTCTTCGTACGCCGTTCGATCAACGGCGGATCTTCCTGGGAAACTCCGCTGCAGATCTCGAGCTACGAAGGCAACGAGCGCACTTCCGGTGGTTCGAGCTTCGAGCGCGGCGACTATCACGGCATCGACGTCTATGACGGCGTCTTCTGGCCGGTGTGGATCGACCGTCGCGGCGGCACTGGTGAAGAAGAGATCGTGACTCGCAAGGTGTGTTCCGAGCCGGCACACTGGAGCGAACGTTCACCGACTTTCTCGGCCCCTGCAACCACGTGCAGCGACGGCGGCAGCGGCACCGTCGACGTCAGCTGGGCAGCACCAAACATCTACTGGGGTGACGGTGGCGAAAGCACCTCGTCCCGTGAGTACCAGCTCTATGTGGACGGCTACCTCGCCCAGGACAACATCTCCTGGACAGCTACCTCGTTTAACTACGACCCGGGTGACTCATCCAGCCACACCTACTTCGTACGTGCCATCAACCAGTGCGGCGTATCGAAGGACTACGGATCCGACACCTTCACCGCCAGCGGCGGCTGCGCCACCAACCCGTCGAGCGTCAGCGTGACGCCGAACGGCCCCTTGACCCTGTGCACCGGCACCTCTCAGCAGCTCACCGCCTCCGCTAGCGGCGGCAGCGGCCTGAGCTACCAGTGGACCCGCAACGGGTCGGACATCTCCGGCGCCACCTCGTCGACCTACTGGGCCAACGACACCGGCACCAACAGCTACAACTGCGTCGTCAAGGGCAGCGGCTGCACCAGCGGCGTGCAGGATCAGACTGCCACCCAGATCACATGGGGCAGCGACCCGGACTTCGCGGGTGCCACTTCGGCGACAGTGATGTCAGGTACTTGCGGCGTCACCCTCGACTGGGATGCGGCAACCCCGCTGTGCAGCACGAACGTCTCCTACAACATCTATCGTTCGACCTCGTCCGGCTTCACGCCGGGATCGACCAACCGCATCGACAGCTGCATCACCGGACTCAGCTATGACGACACCAGCGGCCTGAGCACTGGCAACACCTACTACTACGTCGTACGCGCCGAGGACGCCACCTCCGGTGGTGGCGGCCCCTGTAACGGCGGCAACGAGGACAACAATACGGTCAGAGTCTCGGCAACGATCACCGGCGGCCAGCAGACCCTCCTCGACGACAACCTCGACAGCGGGGACAACTGGTTGGTGAGCACCGGTCCAGGCGCTCACACCTGCGGTGACTGGGCCTTGTCAACCTCTTCGACGCAGCGGCCACCCAGCAGCGTCGGGAACTATGTACTGACCGACTCCGACGCCTGCGGCTCAGGAAGCCAGACCTCGACCGACCTCACATCGGTTGCGTTCAACGCCGCCGGCATGACGAACCTCACGCTCGAGTTCGACATGTACTTCAGGCATTACAACGGCGACAACACGACGGTTCAGGTCTACAACGGATCGAGCTGGGTCACCGTGTGGTCGGATTCGAATACGAACGACGAGTCACACAAGACAATCGACGTGTCAGCCTACGCCAACAACAACTTCCAGATCCGCTTCAGCTATCAGAATGCGGCATGGGACTGGTGGTTCGCGGTCGACAACGTCAAGCTCTACGGTGAAGGAACGGCTTCCTGCCCGTAGTGACGATTTCGTAATATCGATCACCTCGGTGATCTCAACCCCGCGCGGTTCGCCGCGCGGGTTTTTTCGTTGTGTTGGTGTGGTGCAACGCCTGCAGTAGAAGAAAACGCAAAGGCGCGAAGACGCAGAGGAGCGCAATGGAGGAAGTAGAAAGGGGGTTGATGAGATCCCCGAAATCCAGTGGTCGCTGCCAGTCCTCTGATTATTCTTCTTTTCTCTGCGCCTTTTCGCCTCTGCGTTGAAAGTGTTTTCCGCCCTCCGGCAGCCTACGGCTCCGCCCACTCGATGAAGCGCACCTCTTCGATCGGAACCCGGTCTTCACTCAAAAAGAGCACAACCCGAAGGCCGTCGGTAAAGAAAGG
>CAZCEX010000244.1:0-6688 GCA_964497785.1 uncultured Thermoanaerobaculia bacterium
GACCAAACGACACCCGATAGGCGCCGCCAATTCTATTCGGTACACCCTCCTAGGTCCTGGTCACCAGGACCGATTCTCCTCACCGTCTTGGTTCGCCTATTGCCCACGGATCTAACCTTCGCTTCGAACATTGGTGAGAAGTGCAGGCTAAGAGTCAGGGAACGGCATCCTCCTTACCAGTTTTTGGATTACAATGGTCTGGATTCCCGCGATAGGGATCGGAAAGGAGGCCTCGACCTATGAAACGTACCGATTTTGACTCGTATCGCACGGCGCTATTGGACAAGCGGTCCGACCTCCTGGGTCGGGTCAAGGCGGCACGAGCCGCCGAAACCAGGCACGGTGATACAGAAACGTCGGACCTCGGGGATCGTGCGGTTGACGCGTTTACCCGCCAGGTATCCTACGAGCTCACCGTGGCAGAGCGCGACATCGTCCGCAGAATCGACAGCGCCCTCGACCGTATCAAGGAGGGCAGCTACGGCGCATGTCGCAACTGTGACAAGCCGATTCAGGAAGGCCGGCTCGCGGCCGTTCCCTGGGCGCGTCACTGCATCGCGTGTCAGGAGCTTCACGACAGGGGAGCACTCTGACGAGTCCGACCCTGCTCACGCTCGTCGCCGCAGGTGATGACTTCCTTCTCGAGGAAGCGCTCAGGGATGCCGTACACCAGGCCTGCGCAGCACTCGACGACCCGACCATCGAAACACTCCCGCCAGACGCCTCTCCCGAAGATGTTGCGGTCGAGCTCAACTCGCCTTCCCTGTTCGCTTCCTCGCGGGTTCTGGTCATCGAGGACGTCCGTAGCTGGGTGACGGCGCCGACGCCGCGCGATGCACCTTCTTCAACTGCAAAAGCCGACGTGAATGCTCTCATCAGGGTACTCGAGGAGGAGTTGCCCGAAGAAACCGCTCTGGTCATGGGCGCCTGGTGCGGCGGTCAACCGAAGGGCGATCTCGTCACGGTCGTCAAGGCCCACGGTTGTGTGAACTGGATCGCTACTCCCGAGCCCCCCAAACCCTGGGAGGATGCCACCGTTTCCCAAGCCCAAAGCGCAGTGCTTCGCGGCGTCATCGTGCGCGCTGCTCCCGATGTACGCTTCGCCCCAGGCGCGGAGCGCCTGCTCCTCGACCGACTCGGCTTCGCTCCCCGCCGCCTCGCACAAGAAAGCGCCAAGCTGGCCTCGGCCGCCGGTCCCGGCGGAGCGGTTGACGAGGCGTTGGTCCGCAGCTTGGTTCTCCCCCGCGAAGGATCCATCGAGGTCTTACAAGACGCGATTCTCGGTCGCGACGCCACTGCAGCCACCGTTTTCCTCGACGATGCCCGCCGCGGGATACCGGTCCGCGACTGGTCGGGGGCGCGCATCTCCGAGCGAGATCTCGGGATTCGGGTTTTTAACCTGATAGCCGACACGATGACGAGGATGCTCTACCTGCGAAACGCGGCCGCGGCGATCGGCGCCGAGGCAGAGCTCGAACCGCAGCGAAACCAGGCGCGTGCCTGGTACTCCCAGACTTTCAAACCTCGCCTGGGGCCGGCCCTCCAGTCCCACATCGAGTCCGACCCCGGAGCGCCCTTCGGCGGACGGTCGAAGGTGCCCAAACCCTGGGCTCTCCACCGCCTGTTCCGCGGCGCTTCCCGATACCGGCGCAAAGAGCTCGTCGAAACTCTCGTGGCCGCAGGCACGATCGAACGTCACCTGCGCCGCCCCGGCAACCCGGCTGACGCCCTGCCGGCCTGGATTCTCAAGACGTTGATGCGCTGAATCGTGAGCGATTCTGTGAGCTGCCGGGATACGAGTTCCTACAGAACGTCGTTCCACGCGCGGCTCCGCAGATTGTCGACGATTGTCTTGACCTCCTGAGCACGATCGATCGGTACGACGAGCACGGCGTCTTGGGTCGCGACGACAACAAGATCATCAGCTCCCGCCACGGCGATGACGGGACCGTCACTGATGATGACGTTTCGCGTCGAGTCGATCGTCACGACTCGTCCACGCGTCACATTGCCTTTTTCGTCCGCCTCACAAACCTCCCGAAGCGCTGGCCAGGAACCCACGTCCGACCAACCGAAGGCGACCGGCATGACCCAGCATTGCACCGCACCCTCCATCACGCCGTAGTCGACCGAGATCTTCGGCAACGTTGGGTAGATTCTCTCGAGGGTCGATCCTTCGCCCGGCGACCCGAAGGATGCAGCGATCTCACCAAGGCCTGATGCCAGTATGGGCAGCTGGCGAGTGACCTCCTCGAGGAGATCAGCGGCTCGCCATGCAAACATCCCTGAGTTCCACAGATAGCCGCCCTCTTCAAGATAACCGCACGCCGTCACAGAATCGGGTTTTTCGACAAAACGCTCGAGTTGGTGCACCGCAAAATCATGCGCACGTCCGTGGGTTTCCCCCACGCGCAAGTAGCCGAACCCCGTCTCCGGACCGGTTGGCTCCAGTCCGAACGTCAACAGGCCACCTTCACGATCGACCTGGCTGGCTCCGGCAGTAAGGGCGCGACGAAAGTCCTCCTCGTCAGAGATGACGTGATCCGCCGGCAGTACCAGGCAGGTTGCTTGTGGATCGCGGTGCAGAAGGACGTGGGCTGCAAGGCCGACGCACGCCGCGGTGTCCCGACCTTCGGGCTCGCCGAGAATGTTGCCCTCGGGAAGCTCGGGGAGCAGACGACGCGTTTCGTCGACAGTCGCAGATGTGGTGACGACCCAGATCCTCGTTACAGGGATCATGGGAACCAGCCGATCGACGGTCAAGCGCAGAAGAGGCTTGTCCGCGGCAAGGGCCAGCAACTGTTTCGGTCGCGCCCGCCGGGAGGCAGGCCAGAATCGGGTTCCCGAACCGCCCGCCATGATCACCGCATGCAACATGTGCCCTCCTTCGCAAACGAGCGACATTGTAACGAATGGCCGGCCATTGTCGTAATACCACCAGAAAACGAAGGTGGCTCCGTCGATGAACCCTGTGCCATACTCCTGAGATGCCGGTTTTAATTCAACTCCACGACTGCAGCAAGGCCCGGAAGTCACGACTTTTGGGGTTGCAAAGCACGTTGGTATTGCTTTTTCTCGCCGTGGCTATTGCAGGGTTCGCGGCCGGTGCTGACAATGGGTCGGATGAGGTCGAAGCCAGGGCCTGGGACCACATCGATCAAGCAATGCGAGATGGGCTCGAGGTGAACGATTTTCATCATCTCCTTCTGGCCTTCGAGTTTCGTGCTGCCTTCTCGGACTGGACGGTCTGCGAACACCTTTTGGATCGGCTTGCCGGCGCCGCCTCGAAACATCCGTTGATGGCTGCAGAGCTTCAGCTGCAGCGGGCGCGCGTGGCCGTCGACGAAGGACACCCCGCCGCCGCCAGAGAGCTGTTTGCCACCATGGGCGGCCTGACCCGGTGGTGGGTCCGCGGCCCCAAAGGCCTCGAGGAGCTCGCCGACTTCTCGCCCCGAGCCGTAAAACCAGGAAACGAAACGGGATGGCGATTTGTGCCCGGGACCAACCCGCTCGGGTGGCTGAGGCTGGAGGGCCTCGGCTGGCCTGCGAGACGCCAGATGCTGTACCTCGCAACCACGGTCGTCAGCGACCGCGAGCAAGCAGTCGCCGTCCGCGTCGGCGCCGCCCAGGTAGCTCGTCTATGGCTCAACGGTGAACATCTGTTGACGACCGACTACCCCTTGCAAGCCGCCGAGGACCAGGTCGCTGCCAGCGGCTGGCTCGGCAAGGGTGCGAACACCCTCGTCGTTGCCGTTGCTTCGGAGACTGCGGACTGGTGGCTGCGCGTTCGACTCACCGCTCCAGATGGTTCGGCTCTGCCCGGTATCAGCGAGGCCAACACCCCACCCACCCAAACACCCGCCATCGATCGCAAACGAGCACCAGTCGTCAGCCTCGAAGGCGAGCTGAAGGCGGCTGTCGAGCGCAAGAAGAACGGCGCCAGACTGGCTCTCGCCGCCCTCATGGTTGACCGCAGCCCCGAACCGCAACGTTCCGGCGCCGCCCGTGAGGCCTGCCGCAGTGCGCGCACCGAGGACCCCGTGACCGCCCGCATTCTGGAGTGGCTGGTCACCACCGAACCGACCGCTGTCCGAGACCTTCTCGAAGAAGCCGTCGCGCGCGGCGCGCCAGCCTTCCCAGCGCGCACGGAGCTCGCCCGTTGGTACTCGAATCGCGGATTGTATGACCAGGCCCACGCGCTTCTGGCTGATGCTTTGCACATCCCCGCCGTGAGCGCTGTCGCCCTCGACCTCGACAGCGAACGCTGGGGGCCGGCTGTCATGCCCGAAGTTTCGGCTCTCGCAGAGCGCCACCCCAGGTGTCTCGATACAGTCGGTCTGCTCGCCCAATGGGCCCTCGAGTTTGGTCGATGGCCCCTGGCTCACGCCGCGCTCGAAGACATGCTCGTGCTGGCGCCCGAACGGGCCGAGACCCAGGATTTTGCAACCCAGGTGGCGGCGGATTGCGGCGATGGACTCAAATTACGCACCCTGCTCGGCGCCCGTCTGGAAAATGAACCCAATAGCAACAACCTCCGCATACGGCTGGCTCGCCTCGAGGCTGCGGAAGGAGATGATGCATCCGCGGAGGCGCTGCTGGCCGAAGGTCTTCACCGCTGTCCGGGTCACGTTGACCTCCTGATGGAGTCGGCTTTCCTCGAACATCGCCTCGGACGCGACGAAGAGGCCGTCACGATTGCCCGCCGCGTTCTTCACGAACGCCCACAAAGCCGTCGTGCGGAACATCTCCTAGCGCTTTTAGGGGTCACGGAAGAAACCGAATCCTGGGGGCTCGAGAGCGACGCCCTATGGGACCTCGTTGACGAGGCTGACCACCTCGCCGGACCGTACGTCGCGCTCCTGGATCATCGCTCGATCCGGTTTCTGCCAGGCAATCTGACCGAAGAACAGGTACAGCATGCCTTCTATGTCAGCGACGCACAACGCTCGGGTGCGCTCAAGACCCGATATATCGCTCATGTTCCAGAATCGCAGAGACTACGGGTCGCGTCGGCCCGGATCCTGCGCCGAGACGGTTCCGAGGTCAGCGCCCGCTCCAGCGATACGCCACGGCTCTCGGAGCCCGAGTTCAACCTCTACTACGACACGAGACTCAGGGTTCTCCAGTTCGACGGCCTGCAGGACGGCGACCTCATCGATATCGCCTACCTCCTGACAGAAACCGCGGAGGCCAACGATACCGGCGCCTACAAAGGCGGCTTGCTGCGCTTGGGACACGCGGTACCGAGCAAACGTACAGTGGTTGAGCTGGTCGGTCTGGAGGAACAGCTTCCGGCCTGGGAATGGGCCCTCGTGAGCGGCGAACCGGAACGAACCATTGATGCGGACGGCACCGTTTCCCTGCGCTGGGTCTTCAACGACCTGCCCGCCAACCCGTCGGACGTGCCTCCTGGACCCAATCTGCTCACCCAGCCCCACTTGGCCTACTCGAACCACCCCGAGTGGTCCGATCTCGCCGACTGGTACGGGCGGCATGTTGCAACCCGCATCCGGCCCTCTCGGCGGGTCGAGGAGGTCGCCGAAACACTTATCAAAGGCACAACCGACCGCAGCGAACGCATCTCCCTCATCTACGGCTTCGTCACGACCGAGATTCGTTATGTCGGCCTGGAGTTCGGCGAGCATCGCTTTCGACCGTTTTCCGCTGACTGGGTCCTGGACCACAAGATGGGCGACTGCAAGGACACCGCCGGATTGCTAGTCGCCCTTTTTACATCGATCGGCATTCCTGCGAACATGGTGATGGTGAGAACGTCGGACCTCGGGCCGGTCACCGCCGACATGGCCCTCTTGGAGGATTTCAACCACGCAATCGCCTACCTCCCGGAGGACGACCTGTGGCTCGACGGTACCGCTGCGGGGCACGACGCCTACCCACCGCCCGGCATCGATCAGAACGCTTGGGTGATGGTCGTGAACGGGGCAAACGCCACGCCCATCACCACCCCCGCTCCGGGCTCAGGCAAGTACAGCTTCCATTTCACGCTGTCGCGAGGTGAAAAGAACCGATACGATCTTATGATCCGCACCGACGACACGGGCGAAGCCGCCACCCACCGCCGCGGGCGTTTCGGCGGCAGTCGCTCCCGGGTTCTGTTCGCCCGTTGGCTCCAGGACCAGTTTCCCGGCGCCGAACTTGTCGGCGAACCGAAGCTCGCTCTGGCGCCGGGGCGCGGCAAGGCGACCATGGAGGTCCGTGGCGTCATCGACAGATCGGCGCTTCACGCCGGGGGTGGCCTCAGGCTCTTTCCGGGGTCTTTCGACCTCGACCAGGAGTTGACGCCGACCGCGATTCGTTCAACTCCTCTTCTTGTACCGGTACGACCAGATATCGAATGGACCCTCGAGATCGAGAACGGCCAGAATCCCGAGCTTCTCCCCGAAGATATCGAAATGGTTGAACCCCATGGCGAACTTGTGGTGACCTCGGTCGCGAGCGAAGGGGGCGTCCGTGTCGAGGGCCGCTTTCATCTTCGGCCCGGCCTGGTCTCCCCAGACGATGCCGAAGGTTTCAGGTCTTTCCTGGTTGCAGCCCGGCGAGCGATGGAAAAGACGTTGGAGGTACCATGACGAGGGCTCTAGGAGGGTGTAGGCCATTGAATCAGCGGCGCCTTTCGGGTGTCGTTTGGCCCCTTTTTCGGCGGATTCTTGACCCATACCACCAGTAT
>CAZCEX010000245.1:0-6680 GCA_964497785.1 uncultured Thermoanaerobaculia bacterium
GTCATCGTCGCCCTCTTCGGTCAGGTCAAACCTTCGATCCGGGTCGGTTTGAATGAAGACGACGGTGCGGTCCGGGAGCCTCTGATCGATGAATGGCCACTCATCGGTCATCCGAGCCCCCTCCATTATGATGGAGTCTGCGGCCATCGGCCGCATGAGGTCCCGGTCGTAGTCGATATCGGTTTCTTGAGAGAAATGATAGTCGCCGTCGCCCCACCGAAAGACTCTGAAGATAATCTGCAGAATCTGCCGCGACAGCGCTTTGCGAACTGCATCCGAAACGACCATGCCATGGTCGATCAGGATCCTTCCAAGTCTCTGGAGGGTCTCTTCTTGCCTCTTGAGGGCCTGCTCGAGCTCTGCTTCCGAAATGACGCCTTGTTTGAGCAAGATCAGCCCGATGCGGTCTTCGGGATGCTGGCTCAGGGAGGACGAGCCGATGATGTTGCCATCGAGAAACGAGATGGTGACAACGTTGCCCTCGTTCTTGAGGGTCAATACCCCCGTCTTGCGCTGCAGCGAAATCAGCTGGAGAATGTCCGCAAAGGAAAAGTCCCGCAGGGTACCTTCGAGGGCCACACTACCTCCTGTTCCAGGCTGATACAGCCACCACGACCCAGGCCACCATGCCAACCGCGGCAAGACCCAGCTGAAAGGCCAGGTTCGGAGCGGATGGTTCGACCTGGGTGAGATACAGTGGGACCCACATCGCCGCCCCCATCACGGGCAGCCACACGGCAAATGCCACCAACGAACCCGTCAGGCTCTTTCCTTCAGCTGCAAACGAGCCGCCCGGGACCAGGACTCCGGCAATCCGCCGAGAAAACGCAGACAAGGCGTTCCACCGCCGAACCTGGTTGATCTTCGCCGATTGCTGCTCGATCGAGACGGCATTGCGCTTGAGAAAAACCGATACACACTGACCACAGTAGCCCGTATTGTCGTCGGGACGAAAGACCTTCCCGCATTTGACGCATTCTCTGGCCGGTCCGAACCACCGGCGGCGGGCCCAGTACACCACTCCGCCAAAAACCAGCCCAAAGATCGACACCAGAGTAAACGGCGAAAACACCCGCGCCAATGAAGGCGCCCCAGGCTCACTCCCGATGAGTAGAGCTCTTTTTTTCTCAGGGGCGTCACCGACAACCGTTTCGAGAATCTGGCTGTTCAGCTTCGGATACAACATGCGGTCCTCTCGCCCCCGCAAGCCGATTTTCGCAAATTCCCGACCGGCCAATTCTCGAGCCCGACGACGGGAGGCATCCCCCTCGTCGAATCGGCGCGTCAGATCCAACGCGATCGCGAGATTGTAGTGCCCTAAAACGCTGGTCGGATTGGTTTCTACCGCTTCTTGGAGCAACTCCTGAGCCCGGAAGGGGTCACGATCCTCGAGCGCGAGCACACCGAGATAGAGTCGAGGAACCTCGGCATCCGGGGCCTCCCTCATGGCTTTCTCGAAATGTACTCGAGCCAACTCTCGATCCCCGTGGGTACGCAACAGCTCACCAGCAACAACATGAAAGGCGGCCGATCGACCGAGGCTGCCCTCGAGCTCGACGAACTCCCGCAGGGTCGCGAAATCGACCGTTCGCTGAACCAACATTTTTTCGACCCGAGATCCCAGAGAAACCGAATTCAGACAGGTCCCCGTCCAAACCTCGAGAATCGGCGTCAAGAGACCAAAAAGCACAAGGCTCGCAACTGCCGTCGCCCGCTGCTTCACCGGCATGTAGCTCCACGTCAGGGAGAAAAGATAGACCAGCGCCCAGGCCGGTCCCAACCCCGCAAAAAGGGGCAGGGTCAACGCCACACAGGCAAAAATGACCGCATTGACCTGACCGAAGAGCAAGGAGCCCAAGAAAAAGGCATCGTTCCCCATCAGGCGAACGAATCGACCAATCTGAATCAGGGCTATTGCCACAATGACCAGCGCACACGTCGAGACGATCCAAGGAGCGATCGAAGCGACAATGCCTCGTCGTGTCGGTTCGTTGCGAAGGAGATTGACGATTCCGGTTGCGAACTCTCCAACGGCCTCGATCCGTTGGCCCGCTCTCCATGCCAATCGCCCAGCCTCGAACCGCGGCGCCGGCAACAGCGGGTCGAGCCGTTTGCTCGCGCGCAGGAGCATGGCAGCGATATCATCCGGTCGATTATTCGCGGCTACCGCCAGGGCAGCCGAAAAGGGCGTCGCGCGTCGAATCCCCAACTCGCGCGTCTCCGTCAGAAGACGCTGAAGCCCAACCTCCAGCTTGTCGACCTCACCAGATACCAATGCCTGTTGAACTCCTGCCCACGAATCGATCAGGGGATTCGAAAAAGCGGGCTGGATCACCGACACCACGATCGCAGCGATGAGCACAGCATGGCGGCGGACAACCCTCCTCCTGGAATCGGCGGTCGGCCGGGTGGTCCTTCTGGATCCCACCTCATGCGGGAGGGCCACGTCACGCCTCACGACAGCTTCACCACCCTCGCGACGAGAATCTCTGGAATCAACGGATCAACCATCCTGACGGAAATCAGCAGGTCGTTTTTCGAGGAATGCACGGGTCCCCTCCGCCATTTCAGGGCTTGCAGCACCAAGGCCAAAGAGCGACGCTTCGACGGAGCAGGCATCCTCCATACCGCGATCCATTCCGCGGTTGACGGCTTCGATACAGTGCGCGACGGCCAGCGGCGAGTTCACAAATATCGGAGCGAAGAGATCGGCGGTGGCTTGTTTGAGATCAGCCGGTTCACAGAGCCGGTTCACGAGCCCGATGTTCTCCGCTTCGACAGCACCGACGTTGCGACCGGACAGAAGAATTTCAAGGGCCCGCCCCCGCCCGACGAGTCGTGGGAGCCGCTGCGTGCCACCGTATCCCGGAATCAACCCCAGCTTCACCTCGGGCTGCCCGAAAACGGCATTCGTTGTCGCTACCCGCAGGTGGCAGGCCATCGCCAGCTCACAGCCCCCTCCGAGCGCGAAACCGTTGACCGCCGCCACAATCGGCTTGGGAGAGGATTCGATGCGAGCGAACACACGCTGGCCCCTCTCGGCAAAGGCCCTGGCATCAACGGCACCGAGGATGTTCAGCTCGGCGATATCCGCGCCGGCCGCGAAGGCTCGCTCACCTGCCCCGGTCAGGGCAACCCCCCAGGCGCCCGGGTGTGCGATCGCCTCATCAATTGCTCCGTGTAACTCCTGAATAGTTGTTGCGTTGAGCGCGTTGAGCTTCGCCGGCCTGTTGACGGTGATCCACATGACCTGATCCTGAAGCTCGACCAGAAGATTTTCGTACTGCATTCAACCGCTCCTCATCATAGGCTTCGTTTCGAAGTCTACCGCGGTTCCCCATCCCAGGCCACCCACAAGCGAAATCGGCTGGCTAGAAATGAATCCACAAAAAACGCGGCGCCTGGGCGCCGCGCAAAGGGCCGATTTAGCGATAATGCTCAGAAACCCGAGCCGCTGATCACTCTTTCGCGGTACTCGCCGAGGGTCAGACCCCGGGAGAACTTGGTGACGATGTCCCAGTGTTGCTTGTTCCTCCTGATATCACCGCGATGGGTGCGGAGCACGTTTTCGAACATTGCCGAGGTCAAGAGCGCCTCTTCATCCACATCCAGAGCGAGCTGAATTCCCATTCGGTCGAAGACGGTTACCGCTTCACCTACAGTGACCTGGCCTTGACCATCCCAGGACGAATCCACGAGTTCTTCATTCTGGAGAGCCCACAGCGCATGGACCGGGTCAACGCTCGACCTGACCTGGTTGATGATCGCGGCATACACTCCGGTCGCGAACTCGCTCTGATCGACGATTTCGTAGTAGGCGGGCTCTTTCGCCGAGACCTCCGAAGAAGCCACAACAAACACCACGGCCACCACGAGCGCGTACCCAACAAACAGCTTGCGCATCACCGGTACCTCCTGCACTTCATACGATACAGCCTCATCGACATGCTGGTCAAGTCATCACGCGTAAAACTTCGCCTGGAATCCGAAGGTTATCAAAAGAACCTGCGCCGAACGATGACCACGTCGCCGGCTTTGATCTGCGGATCCGGCTCGCGCCCCTTACGAATATCGCCGAGGTCATACGAATCGATGATCTTCTGTCCCTCGATCTCGCGGTGCACCTCGACATCCTGAGAAGCAAACTTGCTCTGCCCACCGGCCTGGGAAAGGGCCTGCATGAGAGTCATGCCGCGGGCGATCTCGTACTTCCCCGGACTAGAGATCTCACCGGTAATGAAGTAGAGCTGCTTCTGGCTCACGGAAATGACATCCCCGGCCCGCAAGACAACGTCGAAACCCTCTTCCCCGGTCATGACCTTGACCGTTGAAAAGGTCATCACCTCGGCACCGCGGTCCTCATCCCGGGATTTCCTCCGCAGCTCGATCTGGGGTCCGGCCGCCTGAGCGAGCCCTCCGGCCTCGGCGATAATATCGGTCAAGACCATCGTCCCTTTGAGGTAAAACGTCCCTGGCCGGTGGACCTGGCCAAAGACGGTGACCGGCTGCGAGTGGTACTCCTCGATCTCAACGTGGAGTTGCACATCGAAGAAGTAGTCCCGCTCAAGAAGCTCCTCGAGCAACAGAGTCACCTCTCCAACATTGCGCCCTGCGATATGAACCTGTCCGATCAGCGGGAAGGTGATGGTCCCGTCTTCCGCGACCTGAAATGTCCCCGCGATCTCGTCATGCTGGAATGAGGTTACGGAGAGAATATCCCCGATGCCCACACCGTACGACGGCGCAGGCTCATCGGCGGCCACGCTGCTGACAACTACCGCCAAGACGACCAGCAGGAAACGACTCAAACGCATCATCCACGCACCCTACCACAGCAGACCGCTTCAGGCATCGGCACGATCAAACAGAGATTAGTATCCGAGGATCAGATCGATCAGGATCACCTTGTTGAGATAAGCGTACGTCGGAATCGTCGAGTCACGGTCCTCGTAGATATAGCTGCCACGCAGAGCGAGCTTGTCGGTGAATCTGAATCCAAGCCCAAGTCCGAAAATCAACAGATCATCATCCCGCACGATGCCCCACTGGGTATCGGGCAACTGGTAATCACTCACCTGGTAGCCCGCACGAGCCTGGCCGAAAAAGCGCCCGAAATCGAGGTCGTAGAGAAGTCTGGCGCCGAGGGTGTCGTAGTAGGGATTGATGTCGTAGTTGGAGGCGAAGGGCTCGCGCCGCAGGTCGAGACGAAGGGTGGACCCGTGCCCCAGAGCCCAGGTGACATTGCCGTTGATGACAAAGCCCGAGAAGTCCTCGAAGACCTCCGGCGCAGCGGCGGTGGCATTGGCGAAGTCGGACTTCATGTAGCCGAGGCGCAGCTCCGTGGAGAAGACGTGGTTGAGCTGGCCACGCAATCCTAGGGTGATATCGTGAGCGTTGTACTTGCGGAACCTCTGGTCGTAGTCCTCAGGCGAATAATCGGTGTAGCGGTAACTCAGGTCCATGACCAGCAGCGAACCCAACTGGTGCAACCAACCTACGCTCGCCCAGGTCCTGTTGTAGTCGTACCATCCATGGCCTTCGTAGTTCTGGTCGCCCCGCCACTCGACCTTCTCGGCGTTCAGGTTCAAGGTGAGTCCGTCTCTGGCCGTGAACCAGTAGTCACTGTTGATGCCGAAAGTGTGCTTGGTGAATTTCTGCCCGCTGAAAACGAGCTCGTAACCCGGGTCGACCTCGGATGTGGCTGTGTCTCCGTCGACCAGTCGATAGTACGCACCGAGAGTCAGCCCGCTCGAGAACTCGAAGTCGCCAGAAACCTCAAAAAAGTGATCCCAGTTGTTGTGCAGCTCGCGGTTTTTTGATTCTCGATACTGCGGCGTGTATGAAATGCGAACGAAAGACTCCCGAACCGGGACTTCGAAGAGCAGACGGAGCCGGGCCAGATAGATGTCGTCCTCCGCCGCCCCCCCCGTCGTCCGGTAGAGATTGGAGTGGCGTTCCCACCCCAACTGCAGCCCGGGGCTGAACAAGAAGGGACCCACCGCAATAGGTTCGTTGCCCATGGGCGGAACCTGCTGGACGCTGCTAGACAACCCAAGCGAGGTCGGGAACCCCTGCGAATGGACTGTAAATGGAATCAGAGCGGCCATCACAACTAACATTGCGACGAGTCTGTATCTCATGGTCTCCAGCTACCCCCAAGTTCTACAGATAATACCCGACAACCCAGTTTTAGGCAATCTCTTTGCAGGGCTTCGAGTTCTGCGACTCTCCGATGTAATGGTAGCATCATCTCAAGAGGGTGGGGACAAATGCTTTTTTCAGGCCAATTGATCCGAAAACGAAGCCTTGATGAGACAGCGAAGGCGCTCGGAGTCTTGTTCCTCGTTGCGATGGTCACGGGGTGCGGGGCCGCCGATCAACCTGAAGGGCCTGCCCTGGCCAACGACGTGAGCAGTCCCTCCTTGGGCCTGACCATCGTCGGCCTGCCACCAGTATGGACTGTCGCGGTCAACGAAGGCGAGCGTCTCGAACTCATCCCTCTTGACACCGGAAGGTCCGGCCTGGTCAGGGTGAGCGTTGGTCCGGAAGAAACCGGAGTCAATCTGGTCGCCGCAGTCGACGCCCATCAAATGATGATCGAGAGTTCCGAAGGCGGCGTCTACTCAGGCGCCCAGGAGCTGTCCGGTCCCCTCGGCGTGGCCTTCTACTCTCGCGGAAGG
>CAZCEX010000246.1:0-6666 GCA_964497785.1 uncultured Thermoanaerobaculia bacterium
GGCTTGCGGGGGGAGGTCGAGTCGGCTCGGTTCTTCGGCGGCTTGTTGAGCGGGACATACCGCCTGCGCAGCCTGCAGTGGCCGTTCCCCCATGAAGTGGAGGGGCGGTGTGATGGCATGGAGCTGGCCCCGTTTCTGGAGACTCTGGGAGTACCTTCCGGCGGCCTGTCGGCTGACGCGGACGTCACCGCGACGATCGGGTGGGAAAGTGACAACTTTCCCCAAGGCCACGGGGTGGCGAACCTCGTCTTCGAGCCCGGTGTTGGTGAGCTGCCGCTGTCGGGCCATCTAGAGCTGCAGCTTCTTACCCCCGGGGGCCTCCAGTTCAAAGGGAAAGACCTCCGAGTCGGCTCGTCGACCCTTTCCCTCGAAGGGCCCTTGGCTTTGAAGACATGGCAGCCGGCTTGGGCGATTCGTTTGGACCCCGGGGTCCTCGAGGAGATCCTGCCGGCAGTGAACAGGTGGGTCGGATCACGCGCCCTGCCGGAGGAGATCACGGGCCGAGGCACGATCGACGTCACCCTGTCAGGGCCATGGAAGAGGCTTCGGGTCGGCATGCGTCTCGACCTGCTCGATCTCGCCTACCCGCCAGTGGTGCTCGATCGTGCGGTGGTTGAGGCTGAGATCAGCGAAGGCGCGTGTCGGGTTCAGCAGGCTCGATTCAGCCTCGGAGATGGCAGCGGCGAGGTTCGTGGTGTGCTGCGCTGGGACCCGGGCCCGGGAGGTGAAGGCATTGACCTGAGGACCGAAGGTCACCAGCTCTCGATGAGTCGCGCCGGTTCTTGGCTCGGGCTCGGTGATCTGACGGCGGCCGGCGATCTGTCGTTTGCAGGAGGCCTCAGCGGTACGATCGCGGCGCCGAGGGGGTCGTGGGCCGTCGGGGTGACGGATTTTGTCGTTGCTGGCCAGCCCGTCGGTGATGGTTCGGCGACGGTCGATCTCTCCGCCGGGGTCTTTTCAGTGCGCAAGCTCGATTTTGACCGAGGCCTGAGCGGGGGCATGCGGTGGAATGCGGGCGCCGCCGTGCTCAACGGGGATCTGCGATGGAGAGGGCTCGAAATCGAGCGTCAACCGGAGTGGACGCGTCGGATCCTCGGATCGAGCTTCGATTGGGATCTAATCTTCGACTGGCCCTACGATGGCGGGTCGCCGGAGGGGGCGATGATCGTGGACGGCGCCGCTGGCCACCTCGGTGTTACCTTCGAAGAAAAAGGGATGACGATGCGTGTGCGCCTCGATGGTGTTGTCGAGGGTGAGCTGGAGATCGTCTCCGATGGGTTGGATCCGGGATGGCACGGCGAAGGCCAGGTCAGAGTGCTGTCGGCAGCCGGGCTCGTGCAGTCGGTGACGCCGGACCTGGAGGTGCCGCTGGTCGGTCGATCGACGATCGACTTCAATCTCCGCGGCGAGGGGAGCACCATTCACCAGGTTGCGGGAAGGTTCGGCGCCACCGAGCTCCGTCTCAACGATCGTCCCGTTCGGTTGCTGACGGACCGCGGTTTCGAATGGGACCCGCAGGGTTTCCGGCTCATGGGGATCGAGGCGGCCATGGGCGCGGATACGGTGTTCTTCCGCGGTGAGATCGGGGCGGATGGCAGTATCGCCGGCAACGTTTCGGGCGCAATCGACGCGATCCTGCTCCGGTTCCTGGTTCCAGAGTGGGAGCCCACGGGGCGTGCGGCTGGTGTCATCGAGCTTTTCGGTACGACTGACAGCCCATTGCTCGAAGGAATAGCGCGCATCGAAGGGGCTTCCTTCAGGCTGCCTCGATCGAGGTCGGTGATCTCGGATATCAACGGCTCGGTCTTCCTGTCCGCGGGCGACATCACACTCGAGGACTTCGGCTTCAGGTTCATGCGTGGTGCGGGCCGGTGCCGTGGAGCGATAGTGGTTCGGGAAGGCCAACCGGGTCTGCGCCTGGCTGGCTCGGTGACGGGCCTCGAGTACCCATTGTTCCCGGGCCTTTCGCCAAGAATCGGTGGTACATGGCGGTTGGACGGAGCGGTGAGCGACCTGGAGCTCTCCGGGGAGCTGGTGGTCGAACGTGGTGAGATCCGCGGCAAAGACGACCTCGCGACATTGATCGTCGAGTGGTTCGGCGATGAGGCGCCGCCGCGCCAAAAGACGCTCCGGCTCGATCTCAAAGTGCGGGCGGACGAAACACTGACGGCGCGGAGCCCCTTCCTCCGGGTGGTCGGAAGCGCAGATCTTCACGTCACGGGCACCGACGCCCAGCCTGGGCTTTTGGGGCGAATCGAGTTTCAGGAGGGAGGCGAGTTCACCCTCCAGGGTGTGCGCTACGAGCTGGATCGTGGCCAGATCACCTTTTCCGACCCAACCAGAATCGACCCTTTGTTCAGCATACAAACCCGCGCCCGGATCCTCGATTACGAGGTCTTTCTCCAGGTCAACGGCACTCAGGATCACCTCGTGCCGTCGGTATCGTCTGATCCTCCGCTGAGCCCACCCGAGATCTACTCACTGATGTCTCTGGGAACCATAGGGGAAGGTCGGGCCGGGGGCGTGCTCGGTATCAGCCTCGCCTCCTCGATGCTCACCAAATCGCTCAATCAGACCCTGAGCGGTCGAGACAGTTGGCTTCTGCCGGTTGACCAGATCCGGGTCGACCCATACATCGAGGCAAATACCGGCGACCCCTCGGCGCGAGTCACGGTCGTCAAGCAGTTGAGTCCGTCGGTCACGGTCACGTTGCAGTCCAATCTCACCGGAGAGACAGACGAGGTCATCAGCGTGCGTTGGTACACCGGTTCGGGTTACTTCTGGGAAGCGACCCGCGATGCCGACGGGGGTGTGGGCGCCGACTTCAAACTGCGCAGGCGGTACTGAATGGACCGACGCGGTCCAGTGGCTTTCGTTTACTGCGCTGTTGCCGGCCTGTTGCTGATTGTGGCTGCGCCCACGGCGGCGGTAGACGGCTCCCCGGTGATGGCCGTGCATTTCACTGGGGACAACATTGGCGACTTCCGAGGGATGATGGCCGTTCTTGGCCTCGCCGAAGGACGGCCGATAGATCGTTTTCTCGTGCGGCGCGGTATTCATACGCTGATCGCTTCGGGGGAAATCAACCGTGTGCGGGTATGGTCCCAGGAGGTTCCTGGCGGAGTCGACGTGGTGATTGAGGTCGACACGGTCGCGCGCCTGACCGCGATGACGATTGACAGTCCGTCCATCCTGTGGCGTGCCCGCATCCGCCGGTGGCTCGAGATGGAGGTTGGCAACCCGGTCCGGGCGATGGATTTTGAGGCTGCCGTCAACAGGGTTCGGCGGCAGCTCGTCAAGCGCGGCCATGCAAACCCAGAGGCCGAAGTTGTACTGGAGTACGATCGTGATTCGAACAGTGTCGACGCCACCTTCGTCGTGCAGCCTGGGCCACTCCTCAGAGTCGACGGAGTGCGTATCGACGGCCTGCCTGCAGCGGTCGATTCGGCCGAGGTCGAGCCCAGGGTGAATCGCGGCAGACGCCTCAAGACCGCGCTGATCCACAAGGTGCAAGACGAAGTCGAGGTCGCATTGCGAGAACGAAGCTACTGGGAGGCGCGGGTCATCTCCGTCAACCCAGAATCCGGCCCGAACGGTGTGACTCTTGTCGTTCAGGTCGATCCGGGCTCATTGTTCCACCTCGTGATCGAGGCGCCCCCAGGGCTTGAAGAAGCCGTTCGCGAGGCAGTGCCGGATCCCGCCGAGGAAGATATCAATCCGGCCCAGAGCGAGGTTCTGGCGGAGCGAATCGAAGACAACCTGAGGGCCAAAGGCTGGTTGATCGCGCAGGCTTCAGTCAGGCTAGAGCCCTCTGCGGATGACGCCTTCGATGTGATTGTCGAGGCACACCCGGGACGGACGATGCGGGTGGCGAAGGTGAGCTTCCCGGGCATCTCGGTGCTTACGGAGAAAGAGCTGCGACAGCAGGTGTCGGTGCGGCGCGGCAGTGGGAGCAAACGCAAACCGGTCACGAGCGAGGTGCTCGCTGACGACCGAAAGGCCCTCGAGCGTTACCTGCAACAGCAGGGGTTCATCGATGCCAGCGTCCAGGTGGCGAGGGTCGTTCCCGAAGTCGAGGATGAGGTAGTCGTCGAGTTTCCGGTCGAGGAGGGTATTCGTTGGACGGTTGACGGATTCAGAGTCGTGGGAATTCCGTCCGAAGCCGTGTCGGCGATCGACGACGATCAGTACCAGATGGAGGTGACGGAGCCGTTCGACCCTCGCAGGGTGGAGACCTTGCAGGCCCAGTGGGAACGCAGAATGGCCGATGCCGGCTACCCGGAGGCCAGAATGACGTCGTCGGTGGAAACATTGGAACCTGGCCGAATCCAAGTCACTCTCTGGGCCGAGCCCGGAGCCTTCGTACGCTTTGGAAATGTTGTGCTTTCGGGGCTTCAAAAGACGCGCCGGTCGGTCGTCGATCGTCTGCTCGACAACGCCGGGCTGGTCAGCGGCGCACCCTACTCGCAGGCCACCATCGTCAGGGCCCAGCAGGAGCTCTACAAGTTGGGCATTTTTCGACGTGTTGGCGTCGTTCCGGTACCAGGTCACGAACGGCGCGCCGAAAGGGATGTCGTCGTGGTCCTCGAGGAGGGATTGCAAAGAAGCTACCTCGTGGGTCTCGGGTGGGGCACCGAGGACCACTTCCGAGTGTCGCTCGGCTGGTCGAACCTCAATCTTTTTCGTGGTGCACACGCGTTCTCGATTCAGACGAGATACTCATCGCGCGAGTTTCGGTACCAGGTCAGCCTCCACGAACCACTGCTGCCGATGCTACGCACGCCAGGTTTTTTTGCTCTTTATCAGACCCAGGAGAAGTTCTCCGAATTCGAGCAGACTCGGCGCGGCCTGTGGTTCGAGATTGGCGACCGCATGAAGGCCCCCTTTCGCCACTGGGTCCGGTACGAGTACTCGGTGGTCCAACCCGATGCCCCGGATGAAGTCTTGTCGGAACTTGAACGCGACCAGCAGGAGATCCAGCTCTCCGCCGTGACGCCGACCTTCGAGTGGGACTATCGCGACGATTTGCTCAATCCGAAGACCGGCACACTGATCACGCTGGCGCCGGAGTACGCCTTTCCAATCTTCAGTGCCGAGACCGAGTTCTTGAAGTTTCGCGGTGGGATCTCCCACTACATGAGTGTTCCGCATGGCACGATTGCGGTCGGTCTGCGGGTCGGTGGAATCTGGCCGTTCAGTGGCGACAGTGAAAGACCACCGAACCTCGAGGTACCCCTGGCCGTTAGGTTCTTTTCCGGTGGATCGACGAGCCATCGAGCCTTCGCGACGGACGAGTTGGGGATCGTCGGCGAGACGATTTCTCCAGATGGTGTTCCGATCGGAGGCAATGCACTGGTCCTCGTGAATGCCGAATACCAACGCACGATCTGGGGAGCTCTCCAAGCGGTTGTCTTTGTCGACGGCGGCAACGTCTGGGCGGACCCGGCGGATGTCGAGTGGGGCGAGTTCAGATGGGGTGTCGGTGGTGGTGTTCGTTACGACACGCCGGCCGGTCCCTTCCGTCTCGAGTACGGTCACAAGCTGCAACAGCAGGAGGGTGAGTCCTCCGGCGAGCTGTTCTTCTCGTTCGGCGTGGTTTTCTGAGGAAAGCGTCGACCTGGACTGCGCTACCATGCCCTCGTGTCTGTGATGTTCGTTGCTATTGGGATCGTCATGCTGGGGCTCGGCGCCTCCTGGCTGGTGGATGGGGCGTGTCGGGTCGCGCTCAGATTGGGGGTCTCGCCGCTCGTCGTCGGGTTGACGGTGGTCGGTTTCGGGACCTCGATGCCTGAGTTCATGGTCTCGGTTCTCGCCGCAGGTCACGGCAAAGGAGGCCTCAGCCTCGGCAACGCAGTCGGGTCGAACATCATGAATCTTCTGCTCGTGCTCGGTGTTGCCGCCCTGCTGCGACCGATTCGTGTGGTCGGGCACCGCCACGAGATGCGACGCGACATCCTGTTCGGTTTGTTGCCTGTACCAATCCTCATGGTCGGTGCCTGGGGTGGGTTCATCGGGCGTATTGAGGCGGTCCTCTTGTTGGCCGTGTTCAGCCTGTTCATCGGCGTGACCCTGATCGAGGCGCGCCGCAACCGGGCGCCACGCCAGGAGGTCGAAGGAAGCGTCGTCAGGCACCTGGGCCTTGCCGTGATCGGAATGTTGGTTCTTTCCGCCGGCGCCGAGAGTCTTGTTCGTGGAGGCACCGAAATCGCGCGCGACTTCGGCATTTCGGAGGCGGTCATCGGCCTCACCCTGGTCGCTTTCGGAACGTCCTTGCCGGAGCTCGCCGCTTCGGTTGCTGCGGCCCTCAAGGGTCAGAGCGAGATGTCGGTCGGCAATGTTCTCGGCTCGAACGTTTTTAACCTCGGGCTGGTCATTGGATCAGCTTTCGCCATCCATCCGAGCTCCGTTCCGGTGATGATCATCCGCCAGGATGTCCCCTTTCTGTGTGCCGTCACCCTGGTACTGGGATTCGGCGTATTGCGCGACGGCGAGATCAGCCGCCGGGAGGGCGTTGCTTTGCTCCTCATCTTCGCCGCCTACCAGGTTTTCATTGCCGTGCGGGGACTCTAGGAGGGTGTAGTGCATAGAATTGGCGGCGCCTTTCGGGTGTTGTTTGGCCCATTTTCCGGCGTATTCTTGGCCCATACCACCAGTATGAACCTGCAA
>CAZCEX010000247.1:0-6659 GCA_964497785.1 uncultured Thermoanaerobaculia bacterium
ACCTCCAGAGGCTTTCGGTTTTCGAGAAGAGGGTAGTGTTCGAGCACCGGGTTGAGGGATTCTTGCCCTGTGCGGGCGAGCTTGAACGCCTCGAGCAGTCGCTCCTTGAGCGCGATTCCCGGCTTGTCGGTGAGTCGGAAGAGTTCACGGAGGGCTTGCAGCGCGTTGGCGCCGTCGCCGCTTTCTTCAGCCGTGTCCGCCAGAAGCTCGAGCAAAGTTCTGGAGAGATTCTTCTTGCCCTCTTTCCAGAGACGGCGCCGGGCTTCCATGAGCTCCCGAATGGGAATTGGATCCTGGTCGAGGGCTTCCAACCAGAGTTCCTCGACCCGATCCCAGTCTCCTGTCTCGAGAGCCTCAGAAAATGCGGGCGACAGCGCGACCTCGGTCATGGAACCCTCCGAAAGATATCGAGCCGAGACCCGGTGGTTACCCGAGCCGAGTTCGGCGTTCGGGCATTGTACCTGGATCGATCTGCCGGTTTCGTTTCTTCTGGGGACCGTGTCCAACAGAGTATGAAAAAGTCCACGCCTGAAGTCGTTCGTGTGTCCGGGTTGGGAAGGCGCTACACTGGGATCATGCGAAATACAACCCGGATACCGCGCTTGACCCTGCTGTCCACAATGTCGCTGACTGCTGTCGTTCTGTTGTTGGTGGTTGGTTCGGCCGCCCTGGGGCGTTCGTACTCTGGGACCGATCAAACAACAAAGGAGCCAGCCGTGTCGGACAATCAACCCGTAGATTGGGAAACTGTTGACAGCCTGATCGCCGATCAGAGATTCCAAGCCGCTCTCGATACAGTTCAGGCGCTCCGCGAATCCGCCGTGGAGGCCGACGATGCCGAACAGTGGACGCGGGCTCTGGTGGAAACGGCCAAGTTGCGGGTTGCCCTGCACGGATACGAGACGGCGGTCCGGGATCTCATGGACAGCCCCTGGCCGGACGATCCCACCTCCAGGGCCCTCCTCGATCTCTACACCGCGCAGGCGATGGTGGCCTACACGCAGGCATATGGCTGGGAGATCCGATCCCGAGAACGAGTCATATCCGACGAGGAGGTTGACCTCAAGCGCTGGACCATGGACCAGATCGTTTCCGCGGCCAACCGCGCCTATGCCGGCCTGTGGTCGGACCGGGAGAGCTGGGGTGAGGCCCCGTTGGGAGATTTTAGCCGCTATCTCTACCAGAACTCGTATCCCCCGCGGATTCGGGGAACCTTGCGCGACGCTATCAGTTACTTATGGACTGGTCTGCTCTCCGACACCTCGTTGTGGAGACCCGAACAATCGGCGGAGATCTACCGGCTCGATCTCGATGCCCTGGCTGCTGGCGAGCCCGCCATCGAAGATAGCGATCTCGAGAGCACCCGGGTTCACCCGTTGCAACGAATGGCAGCGGTCCTCGGTGATCTCGAACAGTGGCATGATCGCTCAGAGCGAACCGAGGCGGCCTTGGAAGCACGGTACGAGCGACTGCGGCTCCTGCATCAATCCTTCACCAACGCCGATGACCGGCAGACGCTCAGGTCCGATCTTCAGGCTCATCTCAAAACCGTTGACACGCGGTTCGAGTGGTGGGCGATGGGGCAGGCCCTCGTGGCCGAGTTCCTCCGTGACGAGGACCGGCCGAATGCGTTGGTCGAGGCTCGGGAGGCGGCGTTACGGGGTCTCGAGAAACATGCCACCGGCGTCGCTGCAGCCGCTTGCAACCACCACGTCAAGGCCATCGAGAGCCCAGCCTTCAGCGTCGAGGCGATGTTCAGCGATGGCATCGGTCGACGATCCTTGCGAGTGACCCACAAGAACATCGGAGAGATTTTCTTCCGCGCATGGAGAATCGATCTCGAAGAGGCTATTCGTACGAGCCGTGACTACAACCTGTTGCCCGGCTATCGGGAGGTGCCGGAGTACCTGGCGCAGCGGGAACATGTCGCCGAATGGTCCATTGATCTCCCAGAGACGCCCGATTATCGGAGCCACAGGACCGATGGCGTACCGCCCCTGAACGAGAAAGGCGTCTATCTCGTTGTTGCCTCTGTGCGCTCCGACTTCGCCGCCGCCAGCAATTCGCGGGTGGCCTTCAACTTCTTCATCAGCGATCTGGTTCTGTTCACCCGCCCGATCGAGGGACGGTGGGAGATCACCGCACGCACCGGTTTCCAGGGTGATGCCCTCGAGGGGGTCAAGCTCGACCTCTACCGGGCTGATTGGCAGCGGGGTCACCGCCGTGTCGGGACCTTTACAACAGGCGGTGATGGTCGCGCTTTCTTGGACCTCGAGGACAACTCCCACCGCAACTTTCTGGTAGGTAGGAACGGTGATGACCTGGCATTTGTGGCCCATCTCTCCCCGGCGGCAGACCACCGGCGGAGTCAGGCGACCACGGCCTTCGTTTACACCGACCGCAGTGTCTACCGTCCCATGCAGACCCTGCACTGGAAAGTTGTGCCTTTCCGAGGCGGTGGCGAGGAGCACCGTTGGGAAACGCTGCCCCTGGTCGAAACCCAGGTGGTGCTCGTCGATGCCAACGGCGAGGAGGTGGCTCGAGAGACCGTCACGACGAACGAGTTCGGGTCCGCCACCGGCACCTTCGACATCCCCTCAGGGCGTCTGCTCGGTCAGTGGCGTCTGCGCACGACTCTCGGTGAGGCCTCGACGGCGATTCGCGTCGAGGAGTACAAACGGCCCACCTTCGTCGTCGAGGTTTCGGAGCCCGAAGCGGAGCTGCGCCTGAACCGGCTCGCCGAGCTTCGCGGAACGGTCGGTTACTACTTCGGGTTGCCGGTCTCCGAGGGCGACGTGCACTGGAGGGTAATCCGCGAGCCCGTCTATCCGCGATGGTGGTACTGGTGGCGACCCATGCCTTCGGATCAGAGTCGCATCGTGGCAGCTGGCAAAGAAACTCTGGACGAGGATGGTGGGTTCACGATCCAATTCACCCCCCAAGCCGACGAAAGAGAAGCAGAGCGCGGTGTGACCTACAGATTCCGGCTGGCGGTCGACGTCACCGACCCGGGTGGTGAGACCCGGTCGGCTTCGAGGTCCTTTCGTCTCGGATTCACTGCAGTGGAAGCAACAGTCGACATCGGAGGGGGTTTCATCCCGGCGGGTTCTTCGGCCGAGGCTCTGATCACGCGGGTGGATCTCGATGGCACCCCGCGCGCGGGCAAAGCTACCTGGCGCGTCGTTCGCCTCGATCAACCGGCCAGGACTTTGACGCCCTCCAAGCAGCCCCTACCGGAGCCGGACGACCCCACTGCGTTCACGACTGAAGGCGACCGCAACCGCACGAGGTGGCAGCCGAACTACGACCCGCAGCAGGTCATGGCCGCCTGGCCAGAAGGGCGCACGGTCGCAGAGGGTGTTCTCGAGCACGGCGAGGACGGTGCCGCTCGGGTCGGTCTCGACGATCTTCGGCCCGGTCCCTACCGCCTCGTCTACTCGACTGAAGACAGCTTCGGCGCCGCATATGAGAGTCGAACCCAATTCGTAGTCGCCGATGCCAAGAGCACCAGGCTCTCCTTGCCCGCGTACCTCGGAGCTGAAGTTTCTTCAGTGGTGGTGGGCGGGACGGCCCGCCTCTTCGTGCACTCGGGTTTCCCCGGCCAAGCCATGGTGTTCGAACTCTATCGCGACGGTCGTCGTTTCGACCGGCGTGTGCTGCGCGCTGGTCGCGATCCACAGATGGTGCTGGTCCCGGTCGATGAATCGCTGCGGGGTGGGTTTGGCGTTTCGCTCACCGTGTTGCACGATCACCAGGTCGTGACCCGGACCGCCGACGTCTTCGTGCCGTGGGACGATCGTGAGCTCAAGCTCGAGTTTGCAACCTTCAGAGACAAGCTGCGTCCAGGCGCCAAGGAGACATTCAAGGTCACCGTGCGCAATCCCGACGGGGGTGCGGTGGACAGTGAGGCCGCAGAGGTGCTCGCCTACATGTACGACCGCAGCCTCGATATCTTTGCGGCGCACAATCCGCCGCTGGTAGGTCAGCTCTACCCGAGCCTGACCGGCAGCCGACCTCCCGGGGTCACGCTCGGCGCAGCGTCGAATGTATGGCAGGACCGGTCCGATTTCGCTTGGGTGCCGCCGTTGCCGGCTCTGAGCGGCGACCGTCTGCGAATGCTCGATGGTTACGGAATAGGCGGGCCTGGCCGCCGCGGAGGTCAGTGGCTGGAGATGAAGTCCGGTGGGATGCTGCGCACAGCGGCCGCGCCTGCAATGGCGATGGATGCCGTTGCCGAAGCTGAGCCGATGGTGGAACAAAGTGTGGAGGAGGATGTATCCGGCGATCTCGGTGCCGGGGAAACGACCGAAGAAGACGGTACTTCCGACGTTGAGATGCGCGCCGACTTTGCCGAGACGGCCTTTTTCTCGCCCCAGCTGAGGCTCGAAGAGGACGGCGCGGTGACGATCGAGTTCGAGACGCCGGACTCGGTGACCGAGTGGAACTTCTGGGTGCACGCCATGACGACCGACCTGCGCGGGGCGTCGGAGAAGAGACAGATTCGCACCGTCAAAGAACTCATGGTCCGCCCGGCCGTGCCGCGTTTCCTGCGTGAGGGCGATGCCGCCGGCTTGCGGGTCGTCGTCAACAACGCCGGTGAAGAAACGCTCGAGGGGGTGCTCCGGTTGGAGCTGACGGACCCCGACACCGGTGAGGACTTGCGGCCCGCGTTCAACATCGATGTAGAAGCGGCGAATGGATCGCCCTTTACCGTCGAGCCCGGCGCCGGAACGACGCTCGTTTTCGATTTGAGGGTCCCGCCGCGGCCCGGAATGGTCGCTTTCAAGATCACAGCCGAAGCGGGTGATTTTTCGGACGGTGAGCTGCGGCCGCTGCCGGTTCTGCCGGGGCGCATGCACCTCCTGCAGTCTCGGTTCGCGGCCCTGAGGGATGCCGATCGCCGTGAGCTCCACTTCGCCGACATGGCCGCCGGCGACGACCCGAGCCTCATTCACGACCAACTCGTGGTGTCGATCGACGCGCAGCTCTTTTACGGTGTGCTCGACGCCATGCCCTACCTCATCGACTACCCCTACGAGTGCACCGAGCAGACGCTCAACCGTTTCCTCTCGACCGGCATCGTGACTTCGGTCTTTGATCGTTATCCGGCGGTGGCAACGATGGCGGAGAAGATGGCCGAACGCGAAAGCCGCCTCGAGCGTTGGGACGCCGATGACCCCAACCGAAAGCTGGCCCTCGAAGAGACCCCGTGGCTCGTGCGCAGTCGGGGCGGCGATGAAGATCCTGAGAAACTCATCAAGGTGCTCGACCCTCGTATTGCCCAGGCGCAAAGGCGGGCCAGCCTCGCCGAGCTCGAAAAGGTGCAGACCTCGCTCGGCGCCTTCCCCTGGTGGCCGGGGGGGCCGCCTTCACCCTACATGACGCTCTACGTGCTCGCAGGCTTTTCGCATGCGCTCGAGTTCGGGGTCGATGTTCCCAAGGACGTGGTTCAGCAGGCATGGGCCTACATGCACCGTCACTACCTCGACGAGCTCGTCAGCCGTATGCTCGCGGAGGACTGCTGTTGGGAGAACATCACCTGGCTCAACTTCGTGCTCTCTTCATACCCTGACGACAGCTGGACCGGCGGTGTGTTCACCGAGGACGACCGCCGTCGCATGCTCGAACACAGCTTCAGCAAATGGAAGCACCACGCGCCGCGCATCAAGAGCTACCTCGCTCTGACCCTCGACCGAATGGGCAGGTCGGAAGACGCCCATCTCGTATGGGAGTCGGTGATGGACTCGGCCAAGACCGACCGTGATCTCGGCACCTACTGGGCGCCGGAAGATCGCGGCTGGCTCTGGTACAACGACACCGTAGAAACCCACGCCGTCGCCCTGCGCACCCTCACCGAGCTCGACCCCGACGACGAGCGACGTCTCGGGCTCGTGCAGTGGATCTACCTCAACAAGAAGCTCAACCACTGGTCGAATACCCGCACCACCGCCGAGGTCGTCTACTCTCTCGTGCATTACCTGCAACACGAGGAGCAGCTCGGGACCGAAGAAAACGCGACCGTCATCGTCGGTCCTGTGCGCCGAGAGTTCGTATTCTCACCGGACGAGTTCACCGGCAAGGATGCACGCGTCGTGATCCCCGGTGAGGCAATCGACCCGGTGACCATGGCGACCACGGTCGTCGAGAAAACCACGCCCGGCTTGGCCTTTGCCACTGCGACCTGGCTCTTTTCGACGGAGCGGTTGCCCGAGCACGGTGACGGCGATCTCTTCTGGGTCGAAAGGACCTACTACCGGCGCAGCTTGAAGGGTGATGAATGGGTGCTCGAGCCGCTCGCCGAGAATGCCTCGATCGCCGTCGGTGACCAGCTCGAGGTCGAGCTGCGCATCAAGGCACGCCACGCTGCTGAGTTCGTACACCTGCGCGACCCGCGCGGCGCTGGATTCGAACCCGAGAAACTCCGCTCAGGTTGGCGATGGGATCTCGGCGTTGCGACCTACGAGGAGATTCGGGACTCCGGCTCCAACTTCTTCTTCGAGTGGCTGCCGGCCGGCGAGTACACCTTCCGCTACCGTGTCAGGGCGGCCATGGGTGGCACCTTCAAGGTTGCCCCGGCGGTGCTGCAGAGCATGTACGCGCCCGAATTCGGCGCCTACTCGGCCGGTCACACCCTGGAGGTGGCTCAGGACGGGGAGTGA
>CAZCEX010000248.1:0-6648 GCA_964497785.1 uncultured Thermoanaerobaculia bacterium
CCCGGAAAGATCCTCCTTCTCACCTTCACCAACAAGGCGGCGAGAGAGATGCTCGACCGGGTCGATCGACTGGTCGAGCACGCGCGCGGCCGCGTGATGGGCGGGACCTTTCACTCGGCGGGGCACAAGATTCTCCGGCAGCACGCGGAACGAGTCGGTTATACGCCGCGGTTTTCGATCCTGGACCGGGAAGATGCGACCGATCTCATGGGGCACGCTCTTGCCGATGTCAGCTCCGAGATTCCCTCCCGCAGGTCGCCGAAGCCACGGCTTCTCGTCGATCTCTACAGCATGGTCATCAATACCGGTCATGATCTCGAGGCCGTCGTTCAGCACAAGGCGCCGCAATACATCGACCAGGCGGAGCTGATGGCCACGGTCTTCAGGCGATACCTGCAGCGCAAACGCGACGCGGACCTCATGGATTTTGACGACCTGCTGCTCAACTGGCTGCTGTTACTCAAAAAGCACCCCACCGTGAGAAACGAGCTGATCACCCGTTTCGACCACATACTCGTCGATGAGTACCAGGATACGAATCGGCTGCAGGCAGACATCATCGACGCGATGCTCAGCCCCAAAAGCCACCTCATGGTGGTCGGGGACGACGCTCAGTCCATCTATGGCTTTCGCGGCGCCGACTTCGAAAACATCCTCACCTTTCCCGAGCGCCACCAGGACTGCAAGACCATTCGGTTGGAGACCAACTACCGATCTCGGCCTGAGATCCTCGCCGTCGCCAACGCTTCAATCGCCCAAAACAAACGCCAGTTTGCCAAGAACTTGCGGGCGCACCGGTCTCCCGGCGCCCTCCCTCGTTCGGTTTCGGTCACCACACCAGAGGACCAGGCGACCTTCATCGCCGATGACATCCTGCGCCTGAGGGAAGAAGGCATCGACCTCGAAGAGATGGCGGTGCTCTACCGCAACCATGCCCACTCCCTCGACCTCCAGATCGAGTTGACTCGGCGGAACATACCCTTTCGGGTAAGATCGGGCCTTCGCTTTTTTGAACAACGCCACATCAAAGATGTGCTCGCGCACCTCCGGTTCGTCGAAAACCCCCGCGACGAGGTCAGCTTCGCCCGTATGGTGAAGCTCAGAACGGGGTTCGGACCTCGGCTCACGGCCCGTCTCTGGAACGCGCTGGGTCCGGGCGCCCGGCTCGAACCTCTGCTGAATCGTTCGGCCGACAGCTACGAATTGCCCAAGGTCGCCGTCCGTGAGCTGCCACCATTACAAGAGCTGCTCACCGAGATCAGCACCCAAGAGCTCAGATCTCAGCCTGGCGAAAATCTCCGGCTCGTCATCGAAAGATTCTACCGGGATTGGCTTCGAGATAACCTCGAACACGCCAGCGCACGCCTCGAAGACCTCGAGCAGCTGGCGTTGTTCGCGGACAGCCATCCGGATCTTGGGACCTTTCTCGCGGAGGTCACGATGCTGACCGACCTGTCCGGGGAGCAAACTGTTGCGGGACCGCCGGATGAGTGTCTGACCCTGTCGACCGCCCACCAGGCCAAAGGACTCGAATGGAAAGCGGTTTACATGATCTGGGTCTCCGAAGGGCGCTTTCCCGGTCCTCGGTGCGATGACGAGGAGGAGGAGCGACGACTGTTCTACGTCGCGGTCACCAGGGCAAAGGACAACCTCGCGCTGGTCCATCCACAAATGGCCCGCGACCGGTATCGAATCGACGTCCTCATCGACCCGTCACGTTTTCTCCTCGAGATTCCAGAGGACCTGCTGCAAAACGAGGTCATCAAGCCTCCTGCACTAACCGGTGACGACGTCGGCGCCCTGCCAGTTGGGCGATACGAGCTTCCCGCCTTTTTCGACCCTCCCGGCGATGACAAAGACGAGGTTAATTGACCCGGTTCAGGCACCTCACAGACAGTATCCGACCTATATAGACTTTGGGCTTGACAAAACTATATCTGTAATTCAGAATGTTCTTGAATAGTTATGTGGCTATTCAGGTAGAATATATCTTCAATGTATCGGGAGGCACACATGGCAGTGCAAGAACTGACCCAAAAGAACATCAACGAAACCATCAATGACAACGACATCGTGATCATCGATTTCTGGGCGCCCTGGTGCGGACCGTGCCAGAGCTTCAAGCCGGTCTTCCACGACACCGCAGAGAAACACCCAGAAGCCACCTTCGTCAGTTGCAATACGGAAGAGCAGCAGGAGCTGGCAACGATGTTCCAGATCCGCTCTATTCCGACGATCATGGTCTTTCGCGAGCAGGTCGGCATCTTCTCCCAACCCGGAATGCTTCCGGCCGAGGGGCTCGAGCAGCTCATCGAGAAGGTCAAAGAACTAGACATGGATGACGTGCGCAGCCAGATCTCCGCCCAGGAGGGCAAGGAGATGGAGGCCTGATCGATCGCCCTAGACTTGGACTCGCCCCGGAGCTTCGGCTTCGGGGCGTTTTCTTGAGGGTGCTCGGTGGCAAGAGCACGTATGCTGCGGTATCGTCCGGTGGGGTGGTTTTGCACCTGATACGGCGAGGGAATCAACAATGACGGACCTTCTTTCGAACTATCCAGAGACGATCCCCGAGGCACTTCGGCGGGCGGCAGTCGACTTCAAGGACCGCGGAATCGGCGTATTCGACAGTCGCGGTCGTAACGTCGAACGCAGAACCTACGCCGAGTTCTGGGATGCGATTCGGGACCGAGCGGCCCGCATCACTTCTTTGGGAATCTCACGCAACGAACCGGTGATTATCGCCTTGCCCACCTCGTGGGACTGGCTCGAAGCATGGTTCGGCGTTCTTCTGGCGGGCGGCTGGCCGGTTGCGGCCTCTGGAACCGGCGCCATCGCTGCAACGGAGGCGCAGTTCGACAAGATCGATGCCATCATGGGCAAGCTCGGCTGCCGATTCGTCATCTCGAGCGCCGGATTCCGCGACCAGGGAGTCGCCCTCGGCCACGAATGGGCTCAAACCGGAGTCATCACCCTCGACGACATCGCCGGTCTTGCCTGTGCCACCGGGTTCCAACTCGTTCGGCGGCGGCCGGACGAGACCGCATTCTTGCAGCTGACCTCCGGGTCTACCGGCATACCGCGAGCGGTCATGATCTCCCACGGCGGCGCACTCCACAATGCGGTTGCAAGCTCGGTCTCGATGGGCGCCCCGCGGGGGGGGGCGATTCACGAGTGGGCAGATGCGATGGTGTCGTGGCTGCCTCTTTACCACGACATGGGGCTCATCGGCTGCCTTATGCTCCCCCTCATCACGGGCCTCGATGTCTGGTTCCTGCGGCCCCAGACCTTCCTGGCCCGCCCGCGCCGGTGGTTGGAACTCCTGGGAAATCGTGGAACCACGTTCGCACCGTCCCCGAACTTCGGCTACCAGCTGTGTGTAGAGCGAATCAAATCCCACCAGCTCGAAGGGCTCGATCTGAGCACCTGGTGGGGTGCGATGACCGGCGCCGAGATGATCCGTCCGGAAACAACCTCAGCGTTTTCAGAAAAATTCGCCCCTTGCGGTTTTGACCCACGCAACTTCATGCCATGCTACGGGCTTGCGGAAGCGACGCTCGCCGTGACATTCGACCTTCGCGGCGAAGGTGTGCGTTCTCTCCCCGCCCCCACCGGTACCGACTCCGGCTTCCAGCTTTCGGAGGTCGTCAGCAATGGCACGCCGATCGACAGAACCGAGGTGGCTATCCGGGCGCCGGACGGCCGCCATCTCGGAGAGGGCTCGATCGGCGAGGTGTGCATCAACGGGCCGGGAGTATTCCAAGGCTACTACCGCGACGAAGACGCGACTGCGGCTTCCCTTGTGGACGGGTGGTTCGCCACCGGCGACGTCGGCTTTCTCAACGACGGCGAGCTCTACCTCACCGGCCGTACGAAAGAGGTACTCATCGTGCACGGCCACAACATCATGCCGGACGAACTCGAGCGCATCGCAGACGGAGTCACCGGCGGCGGTGGATTGATCCGGACCGCAGCCTTTTCGGTCGCGGCCGGCGCCGAAGGGGAACAGGCCGTGCTGGTGGTCGAGGTCGCCGACCCAGACGCGGACTACCTGGCCGAGGCAGAACAGGAGATCCGGTCAAAAATCGGGCGCCAACTCGGCCTGCCGCTCGCCGACCTCGTCTTCGTGCGCCGCGGGAAGATCCCACGTACGAGCTCCGGCAAGCTGCAACGGCAAGAGGTACGTAAACGGTACGTCGAGGGTAGGTTGCTAGAGAAAGAGTGAGCACAAAAGGCCTCGGGATTTTATTGTCAGGGACCCTTGGCTACTTGGCGAGGCTGCTCGTCAGGACTTGACCGAGCCCGAGCCCGTTGCCGTTCCCATTGTCGAATGCGCTCCTTCGGTAACGACAACGATAACGGGCTCGGGCTCGGTTCCAGTGACCGATAGCGCTTAACGTTCTTTTTGGTTGTGGCTACGCCACCTTGGTTTTTCATCATCCTCTCCCCGCTATACTCCCCAAACCATGGAGGCCCAATGACCACTCGTGAAATCGTGCTGACAGTGATCGCGAAGGTGAGCGGTAAAGACCCTTCTGTCATCACACCGCAGGCGGAGCTGGTCGCCAATCTCGGCATGGACAGCGCCAGGGCGCTCGAACTCCTGGTCGAGTTGGAGGATCAGCTCGAGATCGAGATCTCGGACGAGGACGCCGCCCGCTTGATCACTGTTGGCGATATCCTCGAGTACATTGAACGCGTTGGGGCCTGATTACTCGGGATCTTCCGGCAACTCGCCGGCCGCGAGGCTTCGAAACTCTTCAGAGGTCGAACGCAGCTCCTCGAGGGTTCCTTCGGCAGCGATGACGCCTTTCCTGACCAGCATGACCCGGTCGGCGAGCTCGACCGTAGACAGGCGGTGGGCGATCACGATAGTGATGCAGCTGCGAGCCAGATCCGTCAGGGCTTGCTGAATTGCCGCTTCCGATCTGTTGTCCAGGGCCGACGTAGCCTCGTCGAGGATCAGAATGTCCGGCTCGCGATAGATCGCGCGGGCGATGGCCAGGCGCTGACGCTGGCCGCCCGAGAGGTTTGCCCCGAACTCCTCCAAAATCGTGTCGATCCCGTCTTCCATGCCGGCAACGAAGTCCCATGCCCCTGCGCGCCTGAGGGCTCCCTCGACGGCCCCCTGGTCGATTTTAAGGCCGTATGCCACATTGGCGGCCACCGTGTCGTTGAAAACGTAGACGCGTTGGGTCACCATCCCGATGCTTTTGCGCAACGAAACCAGGTCGAGCTCTCTCGAGTCGATACCGTTGACGAGCACGCTGCCTGTATCCGGGTCATAGAGGCGAGGGATCAGATTGGCCAGTGACGACTTGCCTCCCCCACTGTCTCCCACGAGAGCAACCATCTCCCCCCGCCGAACCGTCAGCGAAACTCCTCGAAGCGCCTGGGTTTCGCCATAGCTGAGGCCAACATCCCGAAACTCGATCTGACGAATTGGTCGATCGACTTGAAGACTTCCGCTGCGAATCGACGGATTGCGCCCGAGCATGTCGAAGATCCGCTCGGAAGCAGCCACCGCCTCGAAGAACTGGTTGTAGACCGCAGAAATGCGTTTGATCGGCGAGTACAGACTGAAGAGAGCTCCAGTGAACTGTGCGAACTCACCTGGCGTCAACTCACTCGAGAGAATGAGACGACCGCCAAACCAGAGCACCAGCGCGGCGCCGATCGCACCCAGGAACTCCATGACCGGGTTGGCCATCTCGCGGGCCCGCACACCCTTCATATTGATACGCCGGAACTCGAGGTTGTCTCGCTTGAATCGATCCAACTCGAAACTCTCGCTGTGGTGAGCCTTGATGATCTCCATGTTGTTGAAGATCTCAGCCAACCGAGATGTGATGTCCGAGTCCTTTTCCTGCGAGCGATGCGCGAACTTTTTGACCCGCCGAGCGAGTACGCTGATCGGCCAGGCTGCCAGGGGCAAGACAACGAGCCCCCAAAAGGCGAGTCGAGGCGATGTGTAGATGACGACCGCCAGCAACGCCACGATAACAAGACTCTCTCTAATAAAGACTGCGAGGTGCTGCGACACCGACTGTCGAATACGAACTATGTCGTTGGTGATACGCGCGATGAGCTCGCCGCCCCTGAACGAATTGAAGAAAGCGAGGTCGAATGTCAATATATGACCGAGAAGACGATCTCGGAGGCGACGCACGATGTCTTCGCCGATCCAGTTGATCTCATACGTCTGCACGAACCGGCCGGTTCCGTAGACCAGGAATAGACCCACGATTGCGAGCGGTATGGCCTTTTGCAGCCCCTCGTCGCCGCCGATAAAAACCCCGTCCATGACCGGTTTGATAAGCAGGTAGACGCCGCCATAAGCCGCTGCGCCGATGATCCCCGCGGTTGCCGCGAGCAGCCACCGCCCACGATAGTCCCCAAAATAGGGCCAGAATCGTTTCAGAAAATCGCGCACGAAGACTCCCTGGTCAGTAGGTCCATCCCCTTATCAGGCATCGTGGTCAGACCGTGGCGTTTGAGCGGTTTCAACGTCGGAAGTCACCTGCCCCAGACCCACCCAGGTCCTTTCGGAGTCGTCGAACTCAGGCAGATCCGGTGCGATTCCCCTCTTTTCATTAATCTCCCAACCCCAGAGAATCGAGAACTTCACGTAGGTCCCGTAGGCCTGGAGAA
>CAZCEX010000249.1:0-6645 GCA_964497785.1 uncultured Thermoanaerobaculia bacterium
AAGCGCTTCCGGTGGCGCGTGCCGGGCACGTTTTTGTGCTGGTTTGGCCTCGTGGCATGCAACCGCCTCCCGCACAATAACGCTGCCGGGCAACGCTCGGGGACCCCACTGCGGCTGTGATGCAACGGTTACGACGGAGGCCGCCGCTCGCATGAGCAGCGTGATCGCAGTCCTTTCGGTCCTATTTCGTCGCGACCGCGCTGCTCATGCGACGCTGGGATGGCCGTCCTACGGCATCCCAGAAGGCCGGGGCCGGGGAGAAGGTCAGTGACGATATCCGTAACCGTAACTTGGCCGCGTCAGGCCGAAGGTTTTGTTGGCCCTACGCCCTCAGGCTCGAAACGGCATCCTTGATCTGTTCGGCTACTCGATCCGGATGGTAGAACCTCTCCCAGGCCTCGCGGCCTCGGGCGGCGATGTCCAACCGTGCCTTTTCATCTTTCAGAAGCTCGGATACCGCTTCGGTCCATTCGATTGCCGTATCGGCCTGTCTGAGCGCACCGACGGCCTCCGCCTCAACTCCCGCGGCGGCCCAGGGATGTGCCACCACCGGCACCTCTGCAGCCCAGGCCTCCAGGACCTTCATGGGCACTCCCGAACCGGCTGCCATCGGCGCCAACGCAACCCAACTCTCGGCGAGAAAAGGCGCCAGATCCGGAACGTCACCGTGGACCTCAATCCCCGGCAAGGAGGCGAGTTCGCGTACAGCCATGGGCGGCCGTGCACCCGCAAGCACCCATCGGCAGCTTGGGAACCGACGTCGGACCTCTGGCCATACCCGCTTCGCGAACCAGAGCACAGCCGCAACCGTCGGGCGATAACCCAGATTCCCCGAAAGCAAGATCGTAGGCACATCCGCCGGCCGCCGCTCGGATCGCGGCGCCCGACCGGCAACAGGAATGACTCTCCCTCGCCCATGGTCGATGCCAATTGCCGCAAGATCCCGAGCCGTGACTGCCACCACCAGGTCCGACCGCTCTGCCAGCTCGTGCTCACGAGCCCGGCAGCGTTTGGCCTCGACCCTTGCCGCCGGTTGAAGCGGTAGTGAGTACCCGCTCACAGCCCGTTCGAAGTGCAGCCCCATCGCGTCGATCGCGTCGAAGAGAACCGGGAGGTCCGGCGCCTCGGCAGCGATCACGTCGAGGGCCCACCCGCAGCGCACCATCTGCACGATGACAGCCTCGGGACGGTGCTCCTGCACCGCAGTTCGCACGGCCTGGATCGCTGACCGTGTCCGGTAGATACTCTCCTGAATCGGCCGACCGCCGAGCCCCCCGCACAAACCTGCCCAGCCCGCCGAGAGTGGCCCTGACCGGTAGCAACGCACGTCAAAGCCCTCAAGCTTTGGCGATCGCCGCAACGACTCATCCGAAGGACCCGGACAGACCAGGCACACATCGTGGTCCTGCAGAGCCTCCAGCCACTCAACCGTTCGAACCTGCTGCCCACGCCATGGCGGCAAAGGGAATCGTGTCGTGACCAGCAGCAGTCTCATTGCAACTACCGGTAGAACTCCGCCACTCGATCAACGACCTGTTGAAGCTCGGCCTGCGTCAGCTCGCCGAAGACCGGCAGGGCCATGACCTCCTCGGAAGCCTTTTCCGAGTTCACGAGATCGCCTTTCTGATAGCCGAGATCCTCAAAACAGGGCTGCAGGTGAAGGGACAGGGGGTAATACACCGCGCAACCGATACCGGCGTTGCGGAGGTGTGCAAGGAGTTCGTCTCGGCGTTCTGCCCGAATCACGTACTGGTTGAACGTGTGACCATGATCGGCAACAGCAGTCGGAAGCTCAACTCGTCCGAGCAATCCGGCCGCTGCAAAAAGCTCGGTGTACAGCTTCGCATTGCGGCGACGACCCTCGACCCATGAATCGACGTGAGGCAACTTGACCCTGAGGATCGCGGCTTGCAACGCATCCAGTCGGAAGTTCCCCCCCACTGTTGGATGGAGATAAGGTCCAGATTGCCCGTGCATGCGCAGCTCGCGCAACCGAGCCGCTAGCTGCTCGTCGTTGGTCGTCACGAGGCCGCCATCTCCGAAGCAACCGAGGTTCTTGGACGGGAAGAAGCTGAATGCCCCCATGAGGCCGATCGAACCCCCGGTCTTGCCGCGAAAACGGGCGCCCCAGGACTGAGCGCAGTCCTCGATGACAGGGACATCGCCGGCCGCCTTCATGACAACGTCCATGTCGGCAGACTGGCCGAAGAGGTGGACCGGGATGATGGCCTTCGTCCGGGCTCCGATCTTCGCCTCGACCTGTTCGGGGATCAAGCAGTAGTCGACCGGGTCGATATCCACGAAGACCGGAGTCGCGCCCAACCGGCTGACCACCCCTGCGGTGGCGAAGAAGGTGAAGGTCGGCACGATGACCTCATCGCCGGGGCCAACACCCAGAGCCATCAGTGCGATCAGCAAGGAATCGGTCCCCGACGTCACACCGAGGGCGTGATCGACCTCGAGGATACTGGCGGCTTCTTTTTCAAACGCCTCGACCTCGGCGCCGAGAATGAACCGCTGAGACGTACACACCTCATCGATGACCGCCATGATCTCTTCGCGAAGCGGTTCATATTGCCGAGACAAATCCAAAAGGGGAACACCCATTTCAACCTCCTTGACGGCCGGTCATCCGCGGCCAGGCAGAGGGTAGCTCGAATGTCACCGGCGCTCAAGTGCTCTGATAAAATGCGCACCGCATCGGTCCTGGGGGCCAGCCCGCCGGGCTATGGAGGAATACATGAATATCTGTGTCGTGGGAACGGGGTATGTGGGCCTGGTAACCGGCGCCTGCCTTGCGGATTTTGGAATGAACGTCACGTGCGTCGACAACGATGAGAGCAAGATCGAGAAGCTGCTTGCCGGTGAAATCCCGATCTACGAACCAGGCCTCGACGCGATCGTCGCGAAGAATACAAAGGCCGGGCGACTTCACTTCACCACCGAGTTGGCGCCTGCCATCCGCAGCTGGCTGGCGGTCTTCATCGCCGTCGGAACCCCGCCGAAAGCGGATGGTTCGGCGGACCTTTCCTACGTCGTTCAAGTGGCGGAGGCGATCGCCGCCAACCTCAACGGCTACAAGGTCATCGTGACCAAGTCCACCGTGCCGATCGGCACCGGTCAGATGATCGAGAAGATCGTGGCAAAAAAAACCGACGGCGAACACCCCTTCTCGGTGGTGTCGAACCCGGAATTTCTTCGAGAAGGCTCGGCCATCGGCGACTTCATGCGCCCCGACAGGGTGGTCATTGGTGCCCGGGACCCGCAGGCGATCGCCATCATGAAAGATATCTACGCACCGCTCTACCTGATCGAAACGCCGTTCGTCATCACGAACGTCGAAACGTCCGAGCTGATCAAATACGCCTCGAACGCATTCCTCGCAACCAAGATCACGTTCATCAACGAGGTGGCCCAGCTGTGCGAACGCCTCGGCGCCGATGTGCACCACGTCGCCAAGGGCATGGGTCTCGACAAACGGATCGGCCCAAAATTCCTCCACCCCGGCCCCGGGTACGGGGGGTCCTGCTTTCCGAAGGACACTCAGGCCCTGGCGGACATCGCTCGACGGGTTGACATGCCATTCGAAATCGTCAACACGGTGATTCAAGTCAACGACCGCATCAAACAGGCCTCCGCCGAAAAAGTCCGTAAGGCACTCGAAGGCAGCTTGGCCGGAAAAATCGTTGCGGTCCTCGGCCTCTCGTTCAAACCAGAAACCGACGATATGCGGGACTCTCCTGCCCTTACGCTGGTACATTCGCTCGTATCGGACGGTGCGACGGTCCGGGCCTTCGATCCTGAAGGCATGCCCAATGCCCGGCCGTTGCTCCCGAAAGACGTCGTTTACTGCTCGGATTCTTACGATGCGGTAACCGGAGCGGACTGCATGGTGATCGCCACCGAGTGGAACCAGTTCCGGTCCCTCGACTTGGAACGAATCAAAGGATTGATGCAGCAGCCCCTTCTGATCGACCTTCGGAACGTTTACAAGCCCGAGCGCGTACGCAAGATGGGCTTCACCTACGACTCGGTCGGCCGAGCCGCAACAGACCTGCCAAAGCACTAGGGGAACGGCGAGAAAACTTTCATGATCGACTCTGAGTCCATTCGGCTCGACATCTGGCTCGACGTGGCTTGTCTTTTTAAGTCACGGTCACAGGCGCAGGACGCTTGCCGTCGGGGTCGAGTCAGTGTGAATGGTCAGGCCGGCAAGGCCCACCGGGCCATCAGGATTGGAGACGAGATCTCGATTTCCTTCCCAGGAGGCAGGAAACGTGAGGTGACGATCCTAGGGCTCGAGAGTACTCACGTCGCCAAAGCGCGGGCACGCGAGCTCTACGACGACCACACCCCACCCCCGACTCCGGAAGAGATCGAGATGCGACGTCTGCAACGTCTGTCAACGCCCACCGCTCGGCCGCGCGGCGCAGGCGCACCCAAGAAACGAGAACGGCGTCAGCTGGTACGCGCCAAACAAGATTGGGACCTGGATTGATCAATCCTCACCGGCGATCTGCGCCAAGCTCTTGGCACATCTCATCCGGCAGAATCGATCAGTGTAGGCTGGTATAGCCAAGGAGCTTGTCATGGAAGATTCACAGACCTGGGATCTCCTCGTCCTCGCAGATACCGTGTTGACGATGGAGCACAACGCCGAACCGATACACCAAGGCGCCATCGCCATTGCCCAAGGCCGGGTCACCGCTATTGGACGAGCTGCCGACCTTCTCGAAAAGGCGCCGACATGTGAGCTCCTGAACGCTGGGAACTGCATCGTCATGCCAGGCTTCATCAATACCCACTCGCACCTGGCAATGACCCTGCTCCGCGGCCTGGCCGATGACCTGCCGCTGAGAAACTGGCTCGAGGACCATATCTGGCCTGCTGAGAGAACCCACATGGGGAGGGAGACCATCATTCTCGGCTCGAGGCTCGCCGCGGCCGAACAACTCCTTGCGGGGGTGACGACCACGGCGGACATGTACTTTTTCGCTGACCACGTCTGCGAGGCACTGAGCGAAATCGGGATGCGGGGTGTTGTGGCTGAAAGCCTCATCGATGCCGCAACCCCGCGGTGTGCGACTCCTGAAGAGATGTTCGACCGCCAGGCAGAGCTCTGTGAACGATGGTCGGAGCATCCCCTGATCACACCTTCGATCGCTCCTCACGCCCCCTACTCGGTTGGCCCCGCCAACCTGGTCCGAGAGGCCGAGCTTGCCGAGCACTATGGGGTTCCCCTTCAGATCCATCTGTCAGAGACACGCTGGGAGGTCGAGAGCCTGCTCGAAAAGCGCGGCGCCTCCCCCGTCGCTTATCTCTCTGACCTCGGGTTCCTTTCCGAGCAGGTCGTCGCCGCCCACTGCGTCCATGTGAGCAACGCCGACATCGATATTCTGGCCGAGAACGACGTCGCAGTGGCCCACAACCCTGTCTCCAACCTGAAGCTCGGCTCCGGTATCGCTCCGGTACCGCAGATGCTCGACGCCGGAATCAGGATCGGCATCGGTACCGACGGCGCGGCCTCGAACAATACGCTCGACGTGCTCCGCGATCTCCAGATTGCCGCCCTCCTCCACAAGGGCGCAACCGGCGACCCGACGACGATGCCTGCACGAACGATGCTCGAAATGGCGACCCGAGACGGCGCCAGCGTGCTCGGTCTCGAGGACAAGGTGGGAACTCTGAGCCCCGGGATGGAGGCCGATATCGTCTGTTTCGATATCGAGAGTGCTCACGCGACACCGATCTTCGACCCGTTCTCCCATATGGTGTTCGCGGCCCGATCGGCGGATGTCCGCCATGTGATCATTCAGGGTCGCATCGTCGTTCGAGATCGCCGTCTGCAGACCATGGATCTCGGCGAACTCCGAAGCAAGGCTATCGAGGCGGCGAAACGGATCTCCGGTTGACGGTCCCCATGGCGTGATCGATACCATGGGCAACGACCCCCTCAACCCCGTCAACTGCACGCCGGACACTCTCCTCAACCACCGGCATCTGATCTTCGTCGAACGATGAAAGCACATACCGAGCGAGATCCGCACACGGTTCGTCTCCTTTGATCCCAACCCTCAGGCGGGCGAACCCGGGACCCAGAACCTCGACGATATCGCGCAAGCCATTGTGTGTTCCGGGACCGCCGGACGCCTTCAGTCGCAGGCGTCCCAGGGGAAGATCGATGTCGTCGACGATGACGAGCATATGCTCGAGAGTCACCGGATGTCTCTCCAAGACGGCGGCAGCCGCCTGCCCAGATCGATTCATGAAGGTCAGCGGGCGCACGAGCACGATCGGCCGACCGTCGATGGTTACCGCTTGTTCGAAGGAATCGCCGCGATCGATCCAACGGCCTGAGCCATGGCTGTCCGCGATTTCGTTCACCACCCGATAGCCGATGTTGTGGCGGGTCCCTTCGTACTCGCGGCCCGGGTTGCCGAGACCCAGAATCAGAAATGCGCACGCGTCCGGCTGGTCACCACGATCCCGATCTCGCGAAAAGATCAGATCCAGGACGCCGCCGAACAACCTACGCACTGCGCTTGAACGCCTCAAAACTCCACCTCGGGGACAGGGTATCGCAATTTCTCTTAGCCACTTACCCCCAGACTCCTTCGAAAATTCGAGGCAGGTGCACTAGAGACG
>CAZCEX010000250.1:0-6632 GCA_964497785.1 uncultured Thermoanaerobaculia bacterium
GGCTGCGCCCAGCTCGTCGCTGCGCTTCGCTTTGCTCCTCGGCGCTGGGGCCTCGAAGACCGCAACGCGCCGATTCTCCAATCGCCCTCCCCGTGGATTGCCAGCCTTGACATTGTGCCCCTACCACCCAACCGCACAATGGCGATACCTGGCAACCCTCGGGGAGCTCTTTTCGGCAGTGATCTCCAGCCTGCGAAGGAGGCCGCCGCTCGCGTGAGAAGAGTGGTCGCAGCCGTTTCGGTCTTCTTTCGTGCGACCGCTCTTCTCATGCGACGCTGGGGTGCCCGGAGTGCCGGTCAGGCATTCCGGGTGCCCCAGAAGGCCGGTGTTGGGGAGAACCCGGTGTGGCAGCTCACTCCGGATGAGCGCGCGTTTGGGGGGTCGGGACCCTCCGTGAGGTTCTTAGAAAATACGGAGGGCGGGATCCCTCCCGCCCTCCGTGCTGTTGATCAGCGGTTTTCGAGTCGCTACCTCAAGCCCCCGAAACCACCACGTCCTTGAAGACGAGACTCGGCGTTCGATACGACGAGTATGTCCACGGGTCGTTGGCGACCTCGGTGAGCTTTTTCCAGAACTCGAGATGGTTGTCGGCAATGTTCATCTCTGCGATGGCCTGCACCGGTTTTCCTTCGTCGAAGAGCTGGCCGAGGATCCCGACCGATGTGTCCCCGGTGGTCGAGTTCGAGTTGCCGCCGATGAAGCCGGTGATGAAGATGCCACGGCCGAGGTCCTTCATGATGGCATCGAGGGATCTCTTTCCCGGGGGGATCAGGAGATTCGACGGACCGCCGGCGGTGGGCGCCCAGCCCAGCTTGCGGCTGTAGTACCAGTCGATCCAGAAGTCCTTCAATACCCCCTTGTCGATCATCGTTCTCTTCTTCGCCGTGAGTCCGTCGCCGTCGAAATGCTGGCTTCCGAGACCGCCTTTGATCGTGGGGTCGTCGATGATCGTGAAGAGATCGCTGCCGATCTTCTGACCCTTTTGATCGCCGAGAAAGGATCGTTTCTGCTGGATGTTCGAGCCGTACATGCCGGCCAGAAAACCGCCCAACAATCGGGGCACGTTGCGATTCTCGACGATGATCGGCAGGGTTTCGGTCTTGATCTTGCTCGCCCCGAGCAGGTCCAGGGTTCTCTCTGCGGCCCCGGCGCCAATCAGCTTGGCCTTTGGCAGGTCATCTTTGTGGATGCAGGTGATGAAGTTGTAGCCCGCCGGTCTGCGATCGCCCTCGCCGCGGGCCGTCATGCTGGCGCCTGCGGTGTAGTAGGTCGATTTTCGGTAGCCCTCGAAGCCGTTGCTCGACAGCATCAATGACTCCGACGCGGTGTCGCGACACGAGGCCGTCACCGAGATGACCTTGTCGCCTCCCGCTTCGAGACATGAGCCCTCGACGGCCTTGACGATTTTGTGGCGGTCGTCGGGGCTGAAGTCTTTGTGGCTGGAATCGGCGCGGTCGAGATCGGCGCCGCTGCGCCCCTTGTAGTACTTCGGGTCGGGCAGACTGCGGAAGGGGTCCTCGGCGAGCATCTTGGTAGAGGTCACTGCGTTCGCGATGAAGGTCTTGACGGCGTCCGGCCGTAGGTCCGAGGTCGTCTGGCTGGAGTAGCGGCCGTCGGCGAAGATGTCGATGCTCAGGTAGTTCCTCTTCGCCTCCTTGATGTTCTCGGGGCTGCGATCCCGATAGCTGATTTCGACCCGACGGTCGGTGTAGATGCTGACGCGGCTCGCGTCGGCGCCTGCTGCCTTTGCGTGTTTGATGGCGCCTGCTGCGAGGTCGTGCATGTTCTTGTTCATCTTTGCCTCCTTACGCCTTCACGCCGCCGACGGTCATTGACGTGACGAGGCAGGTCGGCAGACCGAAGCCTACCGGTACGCCCTGGCCGCCCTTGCCGCACATGCCGCCGCCGCCTCGGGACATCTCGAGGTCGTTCGCGACCATCTTGGTATTGGTCAACATCTTCGGGCCGTTGCCCATGATGTTCATGTCTTTGATGGGTGCGGTGAGCTTGCCGTCTTCGATCATGTTGCCCTGGGAGACGAAGAAGGCAAAATCCCCTTCGCCGATCTTGACCTGGCCGTTGCTCACGTCCTGGACGTAAATACCCTTCTTGACGCTCTTGATGATCTCTTCAGGGGAGTGAGGGCCGCCGAGCATGTAGGTGTTGCGCATGCGTGGCTGGATGTAGTGCTGGTAGCTTTCCCGCCGCCCATTCCCCGTCGGGGCGATCTTGTAGTACTTCGCCGAGATCTTGTCGTGCATGTAGCTTGCGAGGACTCCTTTTTCGACGAGCACGGTCCTCTGGCCGACGGTTCCTTCGTCATCGACGTTGAGCGAGCCGAGCATGCCGGTATTCGTGCCGTCGTCGATGATGGTAACGAACGGCTCGGCGACTTTCTTACCGAGCATCGTGCAGTAGGTCGAGATCTCTTTGCGGTTGAAGTCGGCCTCCATGCCGTGCCCGATGGCTTCGTGCAAAAGAATGCCGGTGACGCCGGGACCGAGCACGACCGGCATCTCCCCTGCGGGCGGCTGGGTGGCGTCGAAGAGCACGACGGCCCGATCGACGGCGGTTGTCGCCACCTCGTCGATGATTGCCGGCGTGTAATAGGAGAAGTCCTTGCGCCCGCCCAGGTTCCAGCCGGCGCGCTCGCGCTTGCCGTCTTTCTCGGCGACCACTGACGTCCACAGGTAGTTCCTGGGCAGAAGGTCTTCGGCCTTGGCGCCGTCGCTGGTCACCACCAGGGTTCGTTTTTGCTGGTCGTGGAAGCCAGCGCTGACCTTGGCTACCAGTGACGAGTGTTTGAAGGCCTTGTCGTTGGCCGCCTGCACGATCGGTAGCTTGGCGTTGAGCGGTACCTCGGTGAGGAGCTTGTCGAGAGGGTAGTAGTTGCCGGTCTTGAGCTGCACGAACTCACCGGCCGGTTTCTTCGGTTGTGCATCGGCGATGGTGGCGGCCGTCGAGGCGGCGGCCAGGATCGAGGCTTCGCTCAGGTCCTGGGTAAAGCCATAACCGACCTGCTGACCCTTGACGGTTCGAATGCCAACACCAAGTTCGATGTCACAGTAGGCTCGATCGACCTTGCCGTCTTCGAGGATGGCCCAGTTGCCGATAGTGTGCTCGAAGTAGAGGTCGGCGAAGTCGCCGCCCTTTGCCAGCGCAGCGGCCAGGACCCTGCGGCACAGCGCGTCGGTGATGCCGAACTCGGACTCGAAGTATCCGGTCGTTCCGGCATGCGCGATGGTGTACCAGCCGCCAGGGAGCACCTGGACCGTGGCGGTGGCGCCGGCGGCGATGGCCGTGGTCTTGAGAAAAGACCGGCGAGTGGTTCCGTTCATGAAATCCCCCTTTTTGGACAGAGTTCTGCCAGACATACCCGATAGTACGGGACGAACCGCGCGGGTGTTGCAGTCGAGTTGGTTTGGGTCTGCTCCGACGCCGATCGGAGAACCGCCGAAAGCGCACCCCGGTGGCACGTGCCGGGCACGTTCTTGTGCCAGAGTGACCTTGTCTCCCGCCCCCAGAACGGTAGCGGGAGCCCCCAGACTCGTTGCGACATCGGCACCGTGGAGGTCATTCTGGACGAGCTTCCCCTCGATGGTTTCGAGTGTGGCTTCACCGGAGGGTGGTCGGCGAACGAATCACAGAACCTCTCCTGCAGCTTTTGCAGTTCACTGCACGACATGCAGCTGAAAGATGCACAACTTGTTGCATTCTGGATTCTGATTTCTTGAACCCATTTTTTATCAATAGTTTAAGATTCTCAATAATGTTGGCACGGCCCTTGCTTCAGCTGAGGCCAATACGCGGCAACCAGCCGCAATTGGAGGCAGCATGAATCGTTTCGCCAGAACACTCACCATCGTCACCACCATCGTGGTACTGACCTCACCCCTTGTTGAAGCCCAGCGTGGTCGTGGCGGCGGGCAGGGACCGAACGACTGTGGGCAGGTTCTCCCGACCGCCTTCAACGAGATTCCGGCCAGCCCTCTGTCGGCGGCCGAGACCGCAGCAGTCATCGACCTGCGCGAAGAAGAGAAGCTGGCGCGTGACGTCTACCTGACGCTCGCGCAGCGTTGGCAGCTGCCTGTGTTCGCCAACATCGCGCAAGCAGAGCAGAAGCACATGGACCACACCCTGTTGCTGTTCAGCGAGTATCAGATCGAAGACCCGGTAGCCGACGATACCGTCGGAGTTTTCACCAACCTCGAGTACGCTCAGCTGTATCAGGATCTCATCGGCCAAGGCGAAGTGTCGTTGACAGAAGCTCTGACGGTGGGTGCAACGATCGAAGATCTGGACATCCACGACATCAACAATCTGTTGTTGGTCTCCGCGAACCCGCACATCGGCCTCATCGCCCACAACCTCAACAAGGGCTCTCGCAACCACATGCGGGCCTTCATCGGCGCTCTGACTGCCCAGGGCGGCAGCTACACCGCGCAGTATCTCGACCAGGCGGAGATCGACGCCATCGTGGCCTCCGACTGGGAGCGTAGAGTGGTTTTCGACGAAAACGGCGACGTGCTCGCCGAGTGTGGAGGCCGGGGCAGCGGACGCGGACGGCGCTGCGGCAACGGCGGCAATGGTGGCAATGGCGGCAACGGCGGCGGCACCTGCGACGGATCGGGGCCAAGGGGAAACTGATTCGTCGTCTGAACACGGTCATGTGCAGAAGACTCCAGGCGCATCCCCGTGGGTGCGCCTGTGTGTTCTTTGACGCACTCCTGTGCGACGATTCCTGGAGTGATGATTCGTGAATAATCCCAAAACCGAATCGACGATAGTGCACTGGTTGGTGAGTGACCTGGGACTGGCCTTGCCGTGGCGGCTCACGCCTACGGTGAGGTCGGCCCCGACGGGGTGGTGCGGAGCTTCGTCGCGAGTAAGCAGGCGCATGGGGTTGCCCTGCCGGCGTTGTCCATCGCAGCCGCGAGCCTCCTGCGTCCAGATGTAGCGGTGATTCCAGGCTCGTTGTTTCGACCGGCCTTTCGGCCGGGCCCGCTTGATATTCCGAGCTGGAGCGCGGCTGACCTTCTTGACGGTGAGGTCCCACTCGATGCGATAGTGGCGGTGATATCCGCCCTGCTGCGTGAGGCGGTGGAGTCGACCTGCGCTCGGAGGGAGAGCGCCAGGCTGCTGCAATCCCTGCTGCATCACCTCGGCACAGCGGTGAAAGATCCGCCGCACTTGACGGCCGCACGCCGGCTCGAGGCTCTTCGCCGACTGCAGGTCAAGGTGCTCGCTGCAGACGCCACCCGGAGGGCCCTGCTCGAGGGTATGGAGGAGGGCGTCGTATTCTGGAGCGCCGACGGTGAAGTATTGGAGGCCAACCCGGCTGCACGGCGCCTTTGGGGAGGCGATGCGCGGCTCGAGGAGATCGCGGATGCGGTTGACGAAGAACTTGAAATCCCGTCGAATCGGCAGCATATTTCGTACGAATAGGCGCCCACGGTGGCCCGTCAGAAATACCACGTGCCAGACGATTGTCAGCATGAAGGCAACGGATCAAAGGATCGTGAACGGGGGCAGCGAAAGGCAAACTTGCTATACTACTCGGTGCCGCTGTCCGGCAAGGGGACCCTACCTGGGCAGCGTCTCCAGTGCCCTGACCCACCGTGCACCGTGCTCAGTTCTCATCGTCCGGTGAGTTTTCGGGACAGACAATTGACGCCCGAATCGAGGTGAGCTTGAAAAATTGGCAAACCATCCAGGGTGACGCAGTGACGTTTGGGCCCGTGCCCTCCCGCAGGCTCGGGCAGAGCCTCGGCATCAACAACATCCCACCCAAGATCTGCAGCTATGCATGCATCTACTGCCAGCTCGGCCGCACCCTCACAATGCAGACCGACCGGACCGACTTCTACGATCCGGAACGGATCTTTGAGGAGGCCCGAAAGAGAATCGAGAAGGTAAGAATGGCTGGGGAGTCAGTCGATTACCTCAGCTTTGTACCCGACGGCGAGCCGACCCTTGACCTCAACCTGGGGCACGAGATCGAGCTGGTCCGAGAGCTCGGGGTCAAGATCGCCGTCATCACGAACTCGTCGCTGATCTGGCGCGAAGATGTCCGCGAGGAGCTGGCATGCGCCGACTGGGTCTCTCTCAAGGTGGACTCGGTGCGCGAGGACGTGTGGCGGCAGATCGACCGACCGTACGGGCGGCTGAAACTGCACGAGATTCTCGACGGCGCACTCGAGTTCTCAGAGTCCTTCGCCGGCCGGTTGGTGACCGAGACCATGCTCGTCGAAGGAGTCAACGACAGTACCGAACTCCTCGAAGAGCTCGCCTCCTACCTCGCCCGGCTCCGACCCGAAACCGCCTACCTGGCGATCCCCACCCGCCCGCCGGCGGAGGCCGCCGTGCGCGCCCCGGACGAGAGCAGGATCACACGAGCCTGGAGCATCCTGTCGGGGGCGCTCGACAATGTCGAGTACCTCACCGGTTATGAAGGAGACACCTTTTTCAGTGGTGGTCGTGTCGACGAGGACCTGCTCGCCATCACCTCGGTGCACCCGATGAGAGCCGACGCCGTCGAAACCTTGCTCACCCGCAGAGGTGCGGACTGGTCGGTCGTCCAAAGGTTGGTTGAAGAAGGCAAGCTGATCGAGGTGGAGTACGGCGGGCAGTCA
>CAZCEX010000251.1:0-6628 GCA_964497785.1 uncultured Thermoanaerobaculia bacterium
GCCGAAAAAGGGGCCAAACGACACCCGAAAGGCGCCGCTGATTCAATGCCCTACATCCTCCTAGACCCAATGAGATCGGGAGCCTGACCGCGGGCGAGGACGCCCGCACCACAAATTCCGTCAGCCTTGTAGCGCGGGCGTCCCCGCCCGCGAGGTACGACTGCCTCGATTTCGGCATGAAGGTGTGCAATACAATCGTCATGGGATTTGAAAGAGGCGCTCCCGCGCCGACCCCGGGGGTCACGGCGCCACCAGTAGATTTCAAACGCTTTACGGCCCCGGCACGACGCCGTAGACGACGTTGGTCCCCGACAGGTAGGGCTTGTAGTAAACGTTCCCACACTGGAAGACGTCACCGGCCGATACGCAGCCTGCAGGCAACGAAGCAACCATCGCGGTCGGCGCGGGCGCGGCGGCTTGCTGCTGTGCCGCTGCGGTTTGCTGTTGGGCGGCAGCGCTCTGCTGTTGGGCTGTGGCGCTCTGTTGTTCGGCGGTAGCGGCCTGCTGTTGGGCGGTGGCGGCCTGCTGTTGTTGCTGAGCAGAAGCCGAGGCGGAAGCGGCAGCAGCGGAGCTGCTCCCCACTATTACGGCGGTCCGCCGCGCCGTTCTGCGGCGCACGCCGAGGATGGCCTCAGCCTCCGGCACGAGGCCCAACGAACCCAGGTCGAAAAGAAAAAGTAGGGCGAACCCGGCCGAAATGCCGAGGATCTTGATGACATTCTTCATGGTGTACCTCACTCCCTTGTCAGCGGACCGACGCCTGGCCGATGTGGTCGATCTTCGTCGCAGAATCCGGTGGCTCGAAGTCGAACAGCCCATCCTCGATCTCCGGTTCGGTATCCCAGTCGCTGATCAAGGTGATGAACTGCGGCTGTGCGGGATCGTCCCTGGTGGTCAGGACATACTTGACGGGGAGCGGCTCATCACCGTCGGCAACCCAAACCTGCCAGTCCACGACCGGTGTCGTGAACGCGATCTGAGTGCAGACGACGCCACCGACGACCGCCTTGCCGACCACAACGCCCGACGTCACGCTGGCTGTGAGCAGCTCGAACGCGTTCGAGAAGACCATGTCGCCCGCGGGCGGGACCAGGTCGAGCTCATCACGGGCAAAGTGCAGGAGGTCGTCGAGGTTGTCGGGCGCCGAAACCATCGCGAAAAAACCATCTTCTGCGTGGTACGTCGCCAGCATCTCGCCGTCGTAGAGGAAAAGGTGGTCTGTCTGGCCGTCCGTACGCTCGGCGAGGAGCCCATTGGGCCTTTGCACCACGATATTCGAAGAGAACCCGAACTGGATTTTCTGTCCGGTCTCCAGTACGTCGTCGTACATGTTCTCGGTGTGCATGCTGAACTGCTGAAGGTCGCCGAGGTAGTCGGTCATGCCCTTGAGAACCTGCAGTGCATCGGGGTCGATCGCCCCTCCCCATTTACCGGCGACCTGAGCGCCGCACGGCACTGCCGTACCCAGCACAACTGCGCTTACCACTGCAACAGCCGCGAAGCCCGCCAGTGTCTTGTACGTGGGTGTTCCTCGAACGGAACGAGAGTTTGACCTCAACATCCTTTTCTCCTTTTTTCGGCGAGTCGGGCGGTACCCCAGAATTGACCGGAGACCAACCCATTAATGCCTTCTCAACCTGGTAACCAAACAGCACAATGCGTGCCACTGTTTTGCACGCGCGTGATTTGATCCGTATCTATTGACCAGGCGAGAGATGAATGGCGTCAACCGTGGTGTCGAACGTGGCGCCGATCGGGGTCGAATGGACGAAATATCGTCAGGTGGACGATCGGTCGTCCCGCAGTCTCCGCGGGTCGAGCCCGAGGCGCTGCATTCTCGAACGCAGGGTGGTCGGCTTCATGCCCAGTAGCTCCGCAGCACCACCGGTCCCACGGATCCGCCCCCCGGCGGCGTCGAGCACCTTGAGGATGTGGCGGCGCTGAGCTTCGTCCAGGGTCATGACCGCCCCGTCTTTCGTCGATGACGATCCCGGCGGCACGATCCGAAGGGTCGGCCCGGTGCAGAGAATGAGGGCGCGCTCGACCACGTTGCGCAGCTCGCGCACGTTGCCCGGCCAGTGGTAGTTCTGTAGGCGCTCCATGTCCTCGCGACGGATGGTCTCCACCGCCCTGTTCATGCCCGCACCAAGCTCGCGCACGATCGACCAGACAAGCAGGGGCACGTCGCCGCTGCGCTCACGCAGCGGCGGCACCCGGATCGGGAATACCGCCAGCCGGAAGAAGAGGTCGCGGCGGAAGCGGCCCGCTTCGACCTCGGCCTCGAGATCGCGGTTGGTCGCTGCGATCACCCGGACATTGGTGGTCAGCGTGCGCGAGCTGCCGACCCGCTCGAACTGACCCTCCTCGAGCACCCGCAGCAACTTCGACTGGAGCTCGAAAGGCAACTCGGCAATCTCGTCGAGAAGCAGGGTCGCGCCGTCGGCAACCTCGAATCGGCCCGGCGCCCGGGAGACGGCGCCGGTATAGGCGCCCTTCTCGCGGCCGAAGAGCTCACTCTCCACCAGCGTCGACGGAAGGGCGGCGCAGTTGACCGTGACCAGCGGCCGGCCGCTGCGTTGGCTGAGCTCGTGGATCCGCTGTGCGATGAGCTCCTTGCCGGTGCCGGTCTCACCCTCGACGAGAACCGTGGTCTCGGTCGGTGCGACCCTCTCGACCAGGGTGAGTACCTCCATGATGGTTTCGCTCTCGCCGACGACCCGGCCGCTGCCGTGCCGGAGCCGATGCTCCTGCTGAAGGTACTCGTTCTCGAGCTCGAGCTGACGCCGCAGGGATTGCACCTCGGCGAAGGTGCGCTGCAGCTCATCCTCCGCGCCCTTGCGCTCGGTCACGTCTACCGTCGCGCCGAGTAAATGCGGTTGCCCGGGCAACGACGGCGCCTGCAGCCGACCAGTCGAGTGCACCCACCGCTCTTCGCCGTCCGGGAGCACGATCCGGTACTCGACATCGACCTTGCGTCCCTCCTCCACCGCCAGCCGTATCGCTTCGCCGACCGAATCGCGGCAAGCGGGGTGAACCGACTCCAGGAACCGCGTCACGGTGACCTCGTCATCCACCGAAAAACCGAAGATCTCCCGTCCCCGCTCGCTCGCCCAAAAGCTTTGGCTGTTTACGTCGAGCGCCCACATACCGATCTCTGCCGACTCCGCCGCGAGCTGTAGGCGCTCCTCGCTCTCGCGCAGCGCCGCGTCCGTGCGTTTGCGCAGCAACGCGTTGGCGAAGATCTGAGACACCAGCTGCAACCGCTGCACGATCTCGTCGGGCCACGAACGCTCCTCCTTCACGGTGTGAAAGCTCACAGCGCCCATGGCCGATCCGCCGCCCGCAAACAGGGGAAAACAGAACACGGATCGAAGGCCGAAATACCGCCACGTTTCGCAATCTGTGGCCGCCTCGGCCGGCGCCTCGTCGATGCTGGGCAGTATGACGGCCCTGTTCTCCAGAACCTGCGCGAGGGTCCACGGGTTGACCTCCTCCGCATCGAACTCTTCCGGAATCGGGGGACCGCCCATCGGCCGGTAAAGGTGGGTCATCGAGAAGAGACGGGTTCCCGAAGAAGGCACCTGCCAGAGCGCGGCCAGGTCGAGGTCGAGGCACTCGCAGACCAGCCGCTGGGCGTCTACGATCGCCTCGTCCACGGCGGCCGGCTCGAAGTTGACGAAGCGCGAGGACAGATCCGCGAGCATCGCTTCGAAGCGCAGGCGATCCCGCAGACCGTAGCTCACTTCGTCCACCTTTTTGTTCACCCGGCAATTCTGGCACGCCCACCAGGTAAATCCAAGAAAGCACCTGTCGGCCGGATTCCTGGTACATTCAGTGGGGTCATGGCTACGAATAATGCTCAGCTCGAACGACGCGGACTGCTCTTGTCGGTCATCGGCGCCTTGTGCATGGCCGGTTTGGGCATCGGCTTCGCCCTGCTCACCGAATCCGACGCCGTCATGCTCGACGGTTTCTTTTCGCTCATCGGAGCCGCCGTCGGACTGTTGGCGATACGGGTTGCGGCTCTGGTCCAGCAACCGGACGACGAGCATTTCCACTTTGGTTATGCGGCCTACGAACCGATGCTCAACCTGGCCAAGGGCATTCTGATCGCTTTCGTGACCCTGTTCGCCCTGCTGTCGGCGATCATCGTCATCATCGACGGTGGTCGAGAGATCAAGGGCAGCATGGTCGTTGTCTACGCGGTGATCGCGGCAGCCGGTTGCCTCGCCATAGCCGCCGTGCAACACCGGATCGCGCGGAAAACCGCCTCGCCTCTCGTCGCCGTCGACTCGAAAAACTGGCTCATCGACGGGCTCATCTCGGGCGCAGTCGCTCTTGCTTTCCTCGTCGTCGTCGCGCTTGGAGATGGACCTCTTGCTGCCTTCACGCCATATGCCGACCCGGCCGTAGTCGTCCTGCTCTCCATCCTGACCGCACCGATTCCGATCGGCATCATGCGCACCAACTGGCGTCAGCTGCTCGGTCGGGCGCCTGACAAGGATGTTCTCGAGGAGGCCCGTGGCAGGGTCGAACGAGCACTCGAGGGACTCGAAGGCTTCATACCCCAGATTCGCGTTTTGGAAACGGGACGCACCTACTACGTTCAGATCTACTTGATCGAAGACACCACCGCCGAGCCGCGAACCGTCGAGCACCTCGACCAGATCCGCGAAGCGATGTATCAGACAATCACCGACGGTTCACCGGACATCGGCGTCGACATCATCTTCACCAGCGAGGAACGCTGGGTCCGGCGGTCGGTGGGGGAACGCCACCAGACCAAGGATTCCAGGAGCTGACTCGAGTCGGTTTTCTTCGTTCATTCAAAAAGTCGAAAAGAAAAACAAAGCCCTGGATTTCTATGATTATTGTCGATTTTTCTTTTTGAATTTTTGAGATGTGGCCGATGGACTTTGTCATTCCCCGTTGATCTGCGCCTCGGCCTGCTTGGTCGCCTTCTTACAGACCTTGCGTTCAGAGGTAATCCGGTTCCAAAGCCCCCTGGCCGCCAACGAAATCCCCAAGGTGGCAACTGCGGCGCCCGTCGAGAACGCCGCTTCGAGTGGCTTGAGCTCAATCGACGGCGCGGCGAGGGTCCCGCCGAGCCGGATGTATGGGTTGGTGATCGTACTCGCGCTGAGCCCCAGCCCTTTTCGCGGCTTGGTGATCCAATCGAGCTTGATCTTCTCGGTCGTGAGGTCGACGCTGCCGCTGCCGACGATGGTCATGCGTTCGGTTTGCACCGCCATGGGTTCGAGGGCGACCACCCCATCCGTCAGGGTGAGCATGACCACCGCGCAGTCGAGGTGGGTTTCCTCCTGCTCCTTCGCGAACGGGTTGAGTACTTCGAGCAATTCGAGAAGGATGTCCGCCGCCAGGTAATCCATCACGGAGTTGCCGACCACACCCTCCCCGAGCACGAAGCCGTACCAGCCGTTGGCGTGGCTACTGAGCTCGCGCACCGTATGTCCGTAGGTGTCGATGTTCATGTCGGACTCAACGGTCGGCCAGCGGTCGTGGTCTTTTTCCGTTTTCGACAGCTTGACACGCCCTCCGTCGAGCCCCAAACGAGCCTGGATGACCAGACCGCGCTCGCCAGAGCTCACGACCGCCCTGCCGGTCAGATCACCCCCAAGGTCCCCGGTCGCCATAATCGGATCGACCCGCAGGATCCCGTCGCGCAGATCGAGCCCGAGCTCGAGGTTGACCGCACGCCAGAGCGGGCCTTCGACAAAAGCCGTCTCCCAGTGGACCTTGGCGTTCACGCGGTCGAGAAAAGCAAGCTCGACGGGCGAGTCCGGGATCACGAGGCGTTCTGCCGCCGCTGACGATTCGTTTTCAGGGTCGGGCGGCGGTTCTTTTTCGGCGCTGTCTGTGTGGGGTAAAAACTGCTTCAGGTCGATGGTATCGGATTGAAAGTCGGCCTCGACCTCCGGTATCCTCCCCGTCAGATCGGCCCGGAAGCTGCCCTTGACGTCACTGCCCCCATAGCGCGCCGAAAACCCGCTCATCGAAAAGACCTCGGGGTTGCCCTCGAAGTGACCTTCGATCCGAAACGGCTCGTCTGGGAGGCGGGGCAGATCGATGAACTCACCCAGCAAAGCCGTACCCGGACCCTGGACGGCGACCTGGAGGTCGGTACCCACCAACCTTGGTAGCTCTCCGAGGGAGCCGTCAGCCTCAAGCTTGTAGTCTGCGAGCTCGACCACCAGCTGATCAAAGAGCACGTCGGAGGCATGACGGGTGACGCGGCCCCGCAGCCGGAAGGGTGCGATCGGCACGGAAACTCCGGTCATTGCGCTCAATAACGAGGCGTCCGGGCCGTGCACGTCCATCTGGAGGTCCGTTCCGTGGAAGGCGGGGCCGTGCCCGACCGAGCCATCGAAGACAGCCGTCGCTTTGCTCAGCGTGAGATTCACCCGATCGAAAACAACCTGTCGATCGGCGATGGCGAAATGGCCCGTTCCGGAGAAGTCCTTCTTCGGAAGCTCCGGCAGGTGGTCGAGCCCAGCCAGGACGAGGAGTTCATGCGTTGCCTCGAGGTTGTCACCCCTCACCGTGAGCGCAACCTCCGAGCCGACGAGACCGGCCTGGGGAACAACCGTCCCGCTGCCTTCCGCCCGAA
>CAZCEX010000252.1:0-6539 GCA_964497785.1 uncultured Thermoanaerobaculia bacterium
TCGATGGCCTCCTCCATCGACTGGGCGACGACCGAAAAGCCGTTGTCGAGGCCGGTGAGGGCAACGTCCCTCGTCGGCAGATCGGCGAGCTGGAGGGTCAGCTCCCGCTCCACCGCAGATTTCAGTGCCACCTCTGTCGTCACCAAGATGGGCAAAGCATCCGGGTCGTGCTCGGCCTGGGCCAAAAGGTCCGCAGCGACGACCTCCGGGTCTGCCGAAGAGTCGGCGAGGATGACAAGCTCCGACGGGCCGGCGAGCATGTCGATGCCGACCTCGCCGGCAACCAGTTGCTTGGCGGCCGTCACCCAGCGATTGCCTGGACCGACGACGACATCGCAGGCCGGGTTTCCCGCTGCCCCGAACGCCAGTGCCGCAACGGCGTGGGCGCCGCCGACGACCAGCAGGCCGGCGGCGCCGGACACCGCGGCTGCCGCAAACGTGATCGGCGCGGGACGAGGTGACGCAATCCACACCTCCCTGACACCCGCGACGCGTGCGGTCACCCCGGTCATGAGTACGGATGAGGGCAAGGGGTATCGCCCACCAGGGGCATAACACCCGGCAACGGCAACAGCGTCGACCCGTTGCCCCGCACGCCCGCCTGGAATTTCGACCGTCACGGGGCCAACTGCGGCCCGCTGCGCCTCGGCAAAAAGCTCGATGCGCTCCGCCGTGCGATCGAGCAACCGTCGCTCCTCGGCTGTGATGCTCTTGAGCGCCGCCTGCAAACTCTCCCGCCCAAACACCAAAGGCTCGCCATTAGCGATCTCGCCGAACTCCACCGCATATCGACGCACAGCTGTCTCTCCCTCGGCGCGAACGGCATCGACGATGTCCGCAGCAACAGCCAACGTTCGGGAATCCACCGCTGCGCGCCGTAATCCGAACACCAGACTCGGATCCAGTGGTTTCAATCTGGGTTGAGACATCAAACCCCCCTGAAGTTCGGTGAGCCATCGCGGCGGCGCACCGCGAGTGCGCGCCTGTCGAGTTCACATTCGACCTCGTCGAGCCCTACCCCACGGCGCGCCATCGCAACGGTGGCGAAGTAGAACAGATCGGCGGCCTCCCAGATCACCTCGTCGCGACCATCAGCCTCGGCCAGCTCGCGCGCTTCTTCGACGAGCTTGGCCCCGAGGAGGTTGGGGTCGGCGCCCAACCGACGCGTATATGATCCGTCTGAGGGCGCCTCGAGGCGATTGCGCACCCGGTGCTCGAGAGCATGCAACCCCCGATCAGCCCCCCAGCAGCTCCAGGTCTGGCGGTGGCAGAAGCCGGAACCGCGTTGGCGCACGGTGAACCGCAGAGTGTCGCGATCGCAGTCACACTCGACGCGCAACAGCTCCTGGGTTGCGCCGGAGGTCTCCCCCTTCACCCACAGACCACGAGTGCGCGACTGGTAAACCCCCTGGCGCAACCTGACAGCCTCGACCAGGCTTCGGCGACTCGAGTAGGCGAGGCCGAGGGCGCGGCCGCCTTCATCGACGACGACGGTCGGCCAGAGCCCGTCCGGGCGGTCGCTCACGAGCGGGGCAGCGAAGGCTTCTCCGAGCCCGAGGCGGCCGGTGTAGATCGCCATGCCGACCTGGGCGTCGGCGCCGAGGCGATCCAACTCCGCCACCTCGTCGGCCGATACAACCCCGCCCGCGATGGTGACCGGGGTGCCTCCGGCGGCCTCGATGACCTGCTTACACGCCGCGAGGTTGATGCCTCCGAGCCTGCCTTCGCGCTCGACAAAAGTAACGAGGAAACCGCCAACCAGGTCCTTGAGATCGCGCAGACGATCGACGACACGATCACCCGTAGACCTCTGCCAGCCCTCGACAACCACCGAGCCGTCAACGCCGTCGAGGGCGGCAATCACCCGCTCCCGAGGCAGGCGCGACAGCACGTCGGGGGTTGCAGCGGTGCCGAGGATGATGCGACTCGCGCCGCGGTCGAGCCACTCGAGGGCGGCCTCAACCGAACGGATTCCGCCACCGACACGGCACCGGTGACGGCGAACGAGGTCAGCCATCAGCTTTTCGTTCGAGCCTCGGCCGAGAGCCGCATCGAGGTCGATGACGGCGAGCTCGCCGACAACGGCGAAGCGATCTGCGATCGCCATGGGGTCCCCTGCGTCCAGTGCCCGCTGCGCACCACCGATGAGCTGCACCGTCTGGCCGTCCATGAGGTCAATTGAAGGGATGATCACTGGCGCACCTCCGCCCCCAACTCCATCAGTCTTTCCTTCAAGATCCCAACCGTCGTCACGCCGTCGTGGAGAATCGACGCCGCGAGCACCGCATCGGCGCCGGCCTCGATCGCTGCCATCATGTGCTCCGGTGCGTTGGCCCCGCCGGATGCGATGACCGGCGTTCCGACCGCGCCCTTGATCGCCGCAATCAAGCCCAGGTCATAACCCAGGCCGGTGCCATCTCGGTCCCAGCTCGTCAGCAGGATTTCGCCGGCGCCGGCTGTGACGGCCATTCGTGCCCACTCAGCGGCGTCGAGACGGCAGCGCTCGCGCCCGGACCTGATGATGACCTGCCAACCACTGCCGTTGTGCACGGCGTCGAGTGCGAGCACCGTGCACTGGCGACCGAAGGCCGCCGCCATCTCCGACAGCAAGGCGGGACGGGCTACCGCTGCTGTGTTGACCGCCACCTTGTCGGCGCCCGCGGCGAGCAGAGCCGAAGCATCATCAACCTTACGAACCCCGCCACCGACCGTGAGCGGAATCGGCAGGACCTGGCGTACTGCCCGCACGGTTTCAAGCGCGTGCGCCCTGCCGTCCGGGGTCGCGCTCACATCGAGCAGGACCAGCTCGTCGGCCCCCTGCTCGGCGTAGGCAGCAGCTCGTTCCACCGGATCTCCGGCATCACGGAGATTGGCGAAACACACGCCCTTGACGACGCGGCCGCCGTCGATGTCGAGACACGGTATGACTCGCAACATCAGCATGCTTTCAACCACCTTTCGATCACCGATTGCCCCCATGGCCCGGAGAGCTCCGGGTGGAACTGACAGGCGAGCACTGGACCACGTTCGAGAGCGGCGACGAAGGGACCGCCGTGGTCACTCCAGGAGGCCACCCAGCCGGGCGGCGCCTCACAGAACCTGTACGAGTTCGCAAAGTAGGCGGCGCCATCGGTGATGAACCGGCTGCCGCCACCAGCGCCCACCGCGTTCCAGCCCAGCTGGGGCACGACGACCGTATCCGGGTAGGCAGTCACACGCTGGCACAGGACACCGATACCTGCCGCATCACCACCCTCTTCGCTCGACCGGGCGAGCAGGTGCAAACCGAGGCAGATGGCCAGGGTCGGTCGGCCTTCTTCGACCCGGTCTTTCAATGCTGCATCGAGTCCGATGCGCCGCAGGCGATCGGCTACGGGGGCGAACGAACCCACCCCAGGCAAGACGACCCGTTTCGCAGAGGCCACGGTCTCCACATCTTCGGAGATTCTTGCCTCCATCCCAAAGCGACGAAAAGCCGCCAGCACCGAAGCCTGGTTGGCCGCCCGCGTCTGGACCACCACGAGCCCGCTCATTTCTCACCCCCAGCGAGCACGCCCTTGGTGCTCGCAACCGCATTTCCGTCGATCAATACCGCCTGCCGCAGGGCCAGAGCGAGGGCCTTGAAGGCCGCCTCGGCCCGGTGGTGATCGTTGGCGCCACGTTCAACGTCGAGATGAACCGCAGCCCGCATCGACATCGCCAGGCTCCTCACCACGTGCACGATGTTTTCGCATGCGAGCCCACCGAGGGACTCTCGTTCGAGACCGAGCGCAACCTGCGGCCAGGGGCGGCCCGAAAGATCGACGACTGCTCGTGCGAGCGCTTCGTCGAGCGGAGCATAAGCCGAAGCGAAGCGCACGATGCCGGAACGATCACCGAGGGCACGGTCGATCACCTCGCCGAGGGCGAGGGCGCAGTCCTCCGCCGTGTGGTGGTCGTCGACTGAGAGGTCGCCGGCACAGCGCAGGTCGAGATCCCAGACGGCGTGAAAGGCGAGCGACGTCACGAGGTGGTCGAGGAAACCGATGCCGGTATTCACCACGATGTTGCGGTCGCCATCAAGGTTGATGGAAACCGTGATGTCGGTCTCGCGGGTTTTCTTCGACAGTGTGGATCGTCTTTTTGTCATGGCAGAACCTCCAAGATCTCATCGGCATGGTTCACGACCCGCCATGCACCGGCAGCCATCAGGCATTCGGCGCTCTCGGGCCCATCTCCCGGAGCCGAAACACCTAATGGCAACACTCCGGCGGACCGCGCTGCGCGGATGTCGTCCGGCGTATCGCCTACCATCCACGCGCTGGCGACACCGAGACGGTCGAGGGCGAGGCGAATGGGCGCCGGGTCGGGTTTGGGAGGAGCATCCTCCATACATACGAGCGCACTCACCGCCCCTTCCAGGCCGTAATCGATCAAGAAACGCTCGGCGTCCTTCTGTGGTCTCCCGGTCACGATGGCGAGCGGCATGCGCCGGGCGAGTGCCTCAAAAAGTGTGCGGGGAAACAGGAGACGCTCCCGGTTCCTGAGGCCGGGCCTCTGTTCATTCCCCTGGTAGAGGGTCTCGAATCGGCTCGTGACCTCCTCGAGCGGCCGCTCGACGCCGCGGGAAGCGAGCAGACGCCGCGTCAGCTGCCAGTCGTTGTTGCTGTTGCCCTCGGCCTTCGCCCGCGCGATCTCGATTGCTGCAAGCTCAACCCCGTAGCTCGCTGCCGTCCCGATGATTGCAGCCCGGTAGGACTCGGACACGTCTGCAAGCACGCCATCCATGTCGAAGAGCACGGCCTGCGGCTTGAGAATCGTCTGCAATGCTGCCACGAAGCGTCGAAAGGCCTGCCCGTCGCCGGGAACGGTCAACCGAACCCAATCCTCGAGCTCTGCGCGGCCGTCGAATGCTCGCACCGCGATGCCCAGCGCCGCGAACGCATCGCGTACTCCTGCGCCATTGCCGAAGCGGGCGAGCACGAAGTTCCCCGAAGAAGGAAGGACTTCGACACCGAGGGTCTCGAGCAGTGCAGCCAACTCGGCCCGCTGCCGGCGCACAGCGGCAACATAGTGCGCACGTTGGTCGCATGGCGCATCGAGCAGCCAGGTGGCGGCCGCGAGCGATGGCCGCGCGACCGAGAAGGGCTGCCCGAGCGCCCGCAGCCAGCCTACGACCCGCGGATCGCCGACCACCCACCCGATACGCAGGCCGGCACACCCCCACGCCTTCGACAGAGTCCTGAATACGAGCACATTGTTGTGGCTCAGGGCCTCGGCAGTGAAATCGTGATCGGCGAACTCGACGTAGGCGTGGTCGAGCACGATGAGGCTCTCCGGCAGGGCGGCTGCAAGTCGTTTAAAAACGTTCGGCGAGATCTCCGCCCCGGTCGGGTTGTTGGGGCTGACCACAGCAACGAGCGCGGTACGGCCGTCGTCCAGCTCCAGGGCCTTCTCGACGGGCCACTCCCCCTCCCACCACTCGATCTCCTCGACATCGGCACCGGCTAGCGCAGCATAGCGGGCGAGCATCTCGAAACTCGGGCGAGTCAGGATCGCCCGCCGGCCCGGCGCGCAGACACAACGGATGGCACGCTCGAGCGCATCATCGGCGCCCGCCGTAACCAGGACTGCCGCCGGATCCACAGCGAAGCGGCGAGCGAGCCGCCTCTCGAGATCCGCGGTGGAAGGATAGCGGCACAGGTCGGGACCGACGCCGACGGCAAGCGCCTCAGCCAGGCCAGGTGGTGGCCGGATGGCCTCGTTGGCATCGAGAAAAAGATCGATATCGTGCCGGGTCCGTCCCGGGCTATAAGGCCTGAGAGCCGCGACGAGAGGGTTGGGGCGAACGAGGAGCTGAATATCCACAACACACCTCAGGCGATGATCTGTGCGAGGCGGGAGACGATGATGTCGGTACCGCCGGCGGCCAGAACCTTCGGTATGACCTCCGGCAGCTCGTCGCGAGGTACGGCCGCCTTGACTGCAAAGCCCCCACCGGCCGCCAGGCTCGCGACGGTCGGCTGCCGCATGCAGGGCAGGACCGCAAGCAATTCGGACAGGCGGGCATCGGCCACGTTGACCTCGACCATGACCCGTTGCCGCGCCTCCAGCACCGACCGGACGAGCAGGACCAGCTCCTCGATGCGGCGACGCCGCCGCGGATCATCCAGGGCCTTCGGGCACGCGCAGAGGCGGGTCGACGAGCACATCAACACGTCGACGATCTCGAGGTGATTGGCCTCTAGGGTCGAGCCCGTGGCGGTATTGTCGATGATGAGATCGGCGTCCTCCGGCGGAAAGACCTCGGTGGCGCCGTAGGAGCGGACAAAATCAAAATCGAGGTCCCGCTCCGCGATCCAGGAGCGGGTCAGATTCTCGTACTCGGACGCCACCACGAGCACGCCCGAAGGCAAACAACCGTCTTGGAGCAAGGCCTCCGGAGCAGCCGCAACCACCCGAACCGGGTCAAGCCCGGTGTCCAACATCTCGACCAGCTCGCCATCGAGCTCGGCGACCCAGTCCGCGCCGGCGAATCCGACGTCGCGAGACCCGATCGT
>CAZCEX010000253.1:0-6539 GCA_964497785.1 uncultured Thermoanaerobaculia bacterium
GGGCATAACCCCTTTCGATGTCGAAGCTGAAGGGCAGTCGTTCAACTGCTGACCTTGCGTGCGCCAAGGCAGTGGCACCGTCCGCGGCGGCATAACTTCGCCAACTCCGAAAAATATCCAGTTGGCCGAACAAGGGCGCTAGCTCGTCGGTACAGGCCTGGTTCTCGAGCAGCTCTTCGGTGCGATTAACGAACGCCCATATCTCGGTATGTCGCTGCCGGATAATGCCGATCCAGGCCTTGATCATCAGAATCTCCGGATCGGAGTCTGTGATTTCCGCTGGTAAGGAGCTCAACAGGACATCGAAGCGCACCCATTTCTCTTGCCGATAAAGCGTTCGACGGTTGCGGAGGATAAACGCGCGAATCGCCTGTACATTGCCGGCCATGACGAGATGGTGGGTCGCATCCTCCAGATAGCCGTTGCCCTCCAGCCAGCCGGCGGCGCGGGTGTGCAGTTCGGCGATGGTTTCGCCACTGAGAAGGCGTGCCAACTGATGACGCAGCAGTGATTGAAACAGGTGATGGAAACGAAACCACTGACGATTGTCGTCCAGGGCGATGCACAATAATCCCGATCGTTCCAGCAGGGTCCTGAAACCCTCCTCGTCCTTCTCGCCATTCTGGTTGCTTTCGTTGTCGTTACATACGACAGAACAGAGTGGGGCACAAAAACGGTCCAATATCGCGATTCTGCACAGACGGTCCCGGATCACCGGATCTTCATGCTCCATTACCTCAGCAATGAGGTATTCCTGCACCTGGCGAATGTCTCCACCAAAACTCTGCAGAAAACCGTTCCTATCCTCGTGGTACCGCATGGCGAGCGCCGCCAAGCGTAGACCCACGACCCAACCCTCTGTTCTCTTGTGCACGTGGGCAAGAGCGCCATTCTCCAAGGGCTGCCCCGCAGCGTGCTCCAACAATGTTGTGGTCTCGTCTTGGCTGAACTCCAGGTCGCGCATGCGGACCTCGGTCATGTGCCCACTGGCGCGCAGAGACGCCAATGACAATCCCGGATTTCGTCGAGTGCAGATCACGAGGTGGAGTGCCTGCGGACGATTTTTCAGCAAAGCTCCGATCAATTCATCCACGCGGTTCGAAGCAAGCAGGTGATAGTCATCGAGAACTACGATGAATGGTGCGTCTACCGGCGCCAGATCATTGATCAAGCAGTCCGCCAGGGTCCGTACTGGGAGGCTTTCCATTTCCTCCAACATGGCCTGCACCTCAGTGCAAGACTCCGGCAACACTCCTTGAACTGCCGCAACAAAATACTGCAGAAACACCCGCAGGTCGCCGTCGCCTTCGTCCAGGGATACCCAGGCCGAGGGCATGTCCAGCCCCTCCAGCCAATGGGCGACGGCCGTACTCTTTCCATAACCCGCGGGTGCTGCAACCAACGTCAACGGCAACTTCAAACCGGCATCCAGCCGTTCGTGAAGCACCCTTCGGCAGACAATATCCTCCGGCACCGGCGGCCGATAAAGCTTGGTGCGGAGGATCGGGCTGGTGAGATCGAGGTCCGGCATGAAGTGAGCGTTCTCCTGTCTGGTATCGGCCAAATGCAGAGTTCAGGATACAGGACGCGAGAATCGAGACGCGTCCAGGCCCACCTTTTTGCTCAGGGGTGGGACGGCAAGGGCGCATCGGTTGACAAGGGGGGAGGCGACATTCAGCATGGCTGCTCGGGAGATGAAACACAATGCGTTGGTCACTCAATTCCTTTAGAACAAAATTTTTCACAGCGCTACCGCTTGCAACGGTGCTCGCTGCCTGTACGCCTGCTTCTGAGGTCGCTAACCGCCAGGTAGAAGACCCGCCTGGATACGAACTGCTGAAGGTACTCGAGGTCGCAGGTCGGCAAGGAATCGCCACTGACGGCATGCACTATTTCGTCAGCGGGTCAAAGGCCTTGTATGTCTACTCGAAGGACGGTGAGCTGCTGAGAGCCAATGAGGAGCCGTTCCTTGGCTTGGCCAAACCTGCAAATCACATTGGAGACATCGCGGTCCACGACGGCGAGCTCTTCGCCGGCATCGAGTGGTTCGACGAAGGGCAGGGGCACGATATCCAGATCGCTGTCTACGGTGCTGCCAGCCTCTCCTACCGGCGCTCGATCGACTGGGACGCAGAGTCCGGTCAGGTCGAGGCCAGCGCCGTGACTGTTGATCCCGATAACGGCCTGATCTGGATGACGGACTGGGTCAACGGGAGCCACATCTATCGCTACGATCTCGCGTCGGGCGAGTACCGCGGCAAGGTTCAGCTCGAGCCTGCTCCCAACCGGCAGCAGGGGATCGCCTATCGATCGGGCGAGCTCTTCATTTCGGCCGATGACGGCGAGGCTGACGACGACGAGGCGGATAACCTGTGGCGACTGCCGGCCGAACCCTTTGCCACTTCGGCCTCCGTGACCCATGAACTCGAGCTTTCAGCATTGCGTCGAGCCGGGGAAATCGAGGGTGTTGCATGGGACGATTCCACCGGAGACCTGCTGGTGCTATCGAACCGTGGCGCCCGCATCGTGCTCGGCATGCCCAGTGGTTTCTACCCTGGCTACGATCGGGAGATCCACGAGGTGTATGTTTTTCGCCCGAGCCCGAGCCCGTTATCGTTGTCGTTACCGAAGGAGCGCATTCGACAACGGTAACGGCAACGGGCTCGGGTCAGGACATCCGGAATCCGGTACCCGGCATCCGGGTGGCCGGGCGCCCCTTAGTGGCGGGGTCAGCAAACAGGGACGTCCTCGATCGGACGCACGTGATTACTCGGTGCTGGCTTCGATCTGCGTCGTCAGGCGCACCCGTACCGGTTTGTCGAAACGATCCTGAACCACAGTTCGGATGTCTTGGGCGAGTTCATCGTCAGTGAGGGTGGGCCCAACGATGCGGATATTGAGCTGCACGCCGAGCTCGTCGTAGGCGACTGCCAGACTGTCGAGCTCCTGTTCTTTCCCGAGCATTTTCGAGATAACCTCGGGTAGGTCCGGGGGCAGGCCCGAGGTCGTGGGGTGGCTGTCGGATTTGAGTCCCAGGGAGACGCCGAGAGCCATGACTGATACCAGCACGAGACTGGCGACCACCATCGTCCATCGTGAAATACGTTTGATGTAGCGCAGCCCGACTGCCCACAGGCTCACCATCGAGGCGAGGATGATGGTGACCATGTTGATGAGGAAGAGAAGCAGGGCGTTGAGAGCGAGGTCGAAGTGGCCGAGAGAGAGGGCCAGACCGGATGTCGCGATCGGCGGCACGAGCGCAGCTGCGATGGCGACGCCGGGCAGGGCGGCAAGCAGGCCCGGGCGTGCCGAGGCATAGGCGGCGGCCAGGCCAGAGGCGAATGCGACGACGATGTCGAGCACTCCGGGGCCGCCTCGGCCCAGCATCTCCCGGGTGGGCTCCTCGAAACCGGGGGTCGCGATCCCGACAATGAAGCCGACCGCCATAGCGACGCACAGGCCGAGGAATATTGCTCGGGTGGAGATGCGTGCCAGGACTGGGTTCCCCTGAACGAGGGCGAGGCTCAGACCAAGGAGCGGTGTCATGAGCGGCGCAACAAGCATGGCGCCGATGACCACGGCTGCCGAGTTCTGCATGAGCCCAATGGCGGCGATTGTGGTCGACAAGGCCATGAGGGCAAAGAAGTCGAAGTCCCATCTCGAACTCGACTGAATGCGATCGACGAGCGATACCCGATGCTCGCGATCGATCTGCGGCACGAATCGTTCGATGCCGCTCTCAATGAGGCCGATAGCGCGGTTTCGGATGGGGGCCTCGGCGCTCACTACGGCCAAGGTCGGCTTCGGGTCTCCTTTGTACAGCTTTGCGGCGATCCCCGAGCCGACCTGGCCGCCCAACAGCCCGGAACGCGATGCCCCCAGTATCACCAGGTCGTGTTGGCCTTCGTTCCAGACCGTTCGCAGCCCCTGGTGGATCTGATCGTCGACGATGATTCGGCGGCGAACGCCCTCGAGGTCTTTGCCGAACGACTTCTTGAGCCGAGAGTCCAGGCGCAGGGCGCCCACCTTGAGGGCATCGGGCCCGACATTCGGATTGACCCTGACGGCTGTCAAGGCGCCATGCTCCCCGCGTGCCAGATCTCGGCCCAGGCGCACTGCTGAGTCGCCGTGGGCGCCGCTCGCCGCCGCGACGAGAATGCGCGAGAAATCCGTTGTCTCACCGAGCCCGAAGCAGAATACGACCTCACACGGTACATAACGAAGAAACAGCTGTCGCTCTTTGACGAGGTCGGCGTCGGAGGGTGTCATGTCGCTGCGAGCCAGAGTGAACATCTTGAGCTTGCCCTTGCCGATTTCGGTGAGCAGCTGCTTGCGAAGAGAAATCAGGTTTGGGCAATGGATCTGCTTCAGGCGTACGTGGGTGACGTGCTCCTCATCCTCGGTCGCGTCAACTTCGCCGTCGTCTGGACGAGCGAATGTGCGGACTGTGGTCGAAGCCTCGACGACCTGTCTCAGAGAGTCAACAATTTCGGTGGCTGACCCGTTTCCAGAGCCTTCGAAGGGGATCTCGGTGATTCTCTCCTCTTTGCTCTCTACTCGTTGGAAGACCTGCAGGTCGAGCTGCCGTGCCTCTGCAAGACGCAATGCCCAGCTCAGCTGAACCTCTACATCGAGATCCGTCCCCAGCAAGACACCCATGGCCCCTACGGTCATCGGGACTCCCTTTCCTCACTATCCTGTTGGCCCCTGGATACTCCTACTTGCAATCGACAACCGTCCACCCACCACGGACGGTGGAATTACCGCAGTAGCTCTTGCCGACGCTGGCCTGGTTGTTGAGGTAGGCGAGGATGCTCGAGCACGACTCGTCGTCGCCTGGGGCGACCTTGCACACTCCGGTGAACCTGGCGTTGGTGAAGCAACACGGGTCTTTGCCGAAGCTTTCTGTCGCTGCGACAGTGTCCGCAACCGGGGCAGACATGGCACACAGGAAGACCACGAAGAGGATCAAACGTGTTTTTTTCATGGAGCACCTCCGGAGGCTATTGTACCTGGGGGGCAGGGGCAGGGGCGGCCTTCCGGATCGAACTACCTGACCGGCCCCCGTCCCCAGCCCCGGCCTTCTGGGATGCCGTAGGACGGTCATCCCAGCGTCGCATGAGCAGCGCGGTCACGCGGAGAAGGTTTGAATCGTCTGCGACCACGCTGCTCAAGCGAGCGGCGGCCTGCCTCGTGGGCTGTAGATCACGGCCGCAGCGCGTTCCCCGGGGGTTGCCAAGCATCGACGTTGTGCGGGGGCAACTGTCTTACTTGAAACGGGTTACACACAACGTCGTGCATGGCACGCCCCGCCGGGGCGGGGTTTCGTTGGTTTTCTGATCGGCTTCGTTGTCGCAACGGAGAACGAGAAGGCGCCTCTGGCGGGACGTGCCATCCTTGCGGTTCTTGCGGTTGGGAGGGTGGGGCAAAACCGCAAGGGTGGCAATCCACGGGCAGACCGATGGAAGAACCGGCGCGTTTCGGTTTCGAAGCCCAGAGCGCCGAGGAGCATCGCTTGTGCTGCGACGAGCTGGGGCGCAGCCCCAGAAGCGGCGGAGAACCGGTCGGGGGCGAGGGTGGGCGTTGTTGGTCAATTGCGGTGTCGGCTCTGCTAACGTTTTCCATATAGGAGGCAGCATGGACTACGTCAAGGCCTTTCGCGTCGAACCTGGCAGCACAGTGGACCTTCAAGGCATCGATGCGGGCTTTCGTGAGGAGGGGTTGAACCGCAAGCAAGGCGAGGAACGTTTCGGTGATCTCACACAGCGTCTCCAGGATCTTCAGTACCTGATGTATGCCGAAAACAAACGGTCATTGCTCGTGGTGCTGCAGGGCATGGATGCCGCCGGCAAAGACGGCGCCATCCGGCACGTATTCGGGCCGCTCAACCCACAGGGGTGCAGGGTGACCAGCTTCAAGGTGCCGTCGAAGCTCGAGGCGTCGCACGATTTTCTTTGGCGCTGCCACATCGCCGCACCTTCGCGAGGTCAGGTCGGTGTCTTCAATCGCTCACACTACGAGGACGTGCTGGTGGTTCGGGTGCACGATCTTGTGCCGGAAACGACGTGGTCGCAGCGGTACGCCCACATCAACAACTTCGAGGCTCTGCTACGGGACGCCAATACGCACGTACTCAAATTTTTCCTCCACATCGACCGTGACGAGCAGCTCGAACGGTTCAAGAAGAGGATCGACAATCCCGGCAAGAACTGGAAGATCAGCGATGCTGACTATTCAGAACGGCCATTCTGGGACGACTATGCCCGTGCCTTCGAGGCCGTATTCGAACGCTGCAGCACCGAAGAAGCACCCTGGTTCGTCATTCCTTCGAATCGCAAGTGGTACCGCAATATGGCCATTGCGTCGATTCTCGTCGAGACGATGGAGGGGCTCGGAATGAGTTATCCCGAACTCTCGGTCGATATGGAGGAGATTCGGCGCAAATACCACGAGGCGGCGACGGAGTAGGTGGGGTCGTGACGCTCGGCCTTCTCCGCAGCCCCGGCCTTCTGGGATGCCGTAGGACGGCCATCCCAGCG
>CAZCEX010000254.1:0-6514 GCA_964497785.1 uncultured Thermoanaerobaculia bacterium
CGCCGGTTACCCTGTAGCCGCCGATTGAATCGGGCATGGACGCGCCCGTCGGGCTCGCACCTTCCGGCGTTCCGATGATGCGATCATGGCCACTGGGAGAACTCATCGTCTCATCGTGTTCGCTCACCGATATGACCTGTGCGCCGCCGTCGGATTCGTCAAATCCCGATGCATCTTTTTTTTCGTCGTCAGCCATTCGTATCTCTCCAGTTCAATCTCGTCTCGGGCTGTCTCTCAACAAGAACAACCCTGAACTGGGATTCCTTTCATGTGGGATGGCTTCCCCCGGTCTCTGGTCCGCTCCGCCCCCGTGGCGGGGCCCCTGGGATTCGATCGAAATCCATGGCTGCTGAATCCGGCCGAAGTTTCGGTGAGAGTCCTACCATTTTTTTTTAGAAGCTTCATCGTGAGCGTTGGTCCAACCGGGTCGCCGCGCCTCGTGAATAGCACTGTGAATTCGCGGACCGGTGACCATGAACTCCAACGCGACCCGAAGGACCTGCGCACCCGGTATGAGTACACACCCTCGGGAAGACCCTCGTTCCATCGAAACCGGGAGGAGTCTACCGGTATGGTATGGGGATGCTCGACACGATGGACCGCACCATGTCGGGCGTTGGGGCTCAGCTCACACCGGCAGATCTGTCCTGACGCGCGTGGGCTCATCCGGCTCGAAGTCGGGTTCTGAGTCGGTCCCTGAATCTGGGCTGGAGGTGGATCCCATGCCGATCCTCTCGATAGAGGCTTGCAGCTGATCGACCTGCTTCTCGAGATCCCTCAGTAGTCGGATCATCTGGTGCTTGGAGATCGGTCCGGGCTCGGCGGTCTCCATCGAGGCGAGATGCACCTGGAGCGTCATCCCGAGGTTCCATAGGCCGGTGGCCGTAATTCGAAACGCCGCGCGGGTGGACTCGTCCATGACACCACCTTCCTACAACCACGTTGCCGATCGTCGGCTGCGTTCGTTCGCCCACAATCCGGAGGGGAACCCCCGTAGAGCATCTGTTGCTCTCGCCGGTTCTGAGGTGGGACTCCCTTGTACTCATTGCAGCCCAGGATCCGTACTGGCCGACCGAAAAGATCGAGCCAGCATATATACAGAATAGCCGGTCCCGCCATTCATTGTAGTATCCTGGCCTCAACTGGTCTCGGCGCAGCAGGCCGTTCGTTGTCCTGTCGAATGGTTTTGACGACTGCGGGTCAAGCACCTATAGTTGGTGCGAGAAGGAAAACCGAAACGCGGGGAGGGGACATGGCGATCGTCAGGCTATTTCTATTTGTGTCGGCCGGTTTACTGCTCGGAGCAGTGTCGGCCTACTCGCAAGCCGTTCTGGTTTACGACAACGGAAGCTCGGATTTCCTCGGCGGATTCGAGATGACCGAGTGGACCGTGGCGGATGACTTCGAGGTGGCCGTCAGCGGCCAGGCGAGTCGCGGCGCCTTCGGCATGTCCGACCCCAGCTGCACCTTCCCGGCGAATTGGGACGGCTATCTCAGGTGGTGGATCTACCTCGACAACGGAGGTGTGCCGGGCGGCTATGTGGCATCCGGTTTCGCCCCGGAGATTTCGACCAACCTGATCTTCGACGACTGCCCGGATAACGCGCACTACACGGTCCAATTCCAATTGGGCCGGATGGTCTCTCTGTCGAGCGGTGTCCGCTACTGGCTCGGGCTCCACATGGCGGCAGATTGGTCCGTCTGGCAGGGCCTTTACTGGGGCACCACGTCAACCGGCAACTACTCGTCCGGTATGTCCAGGCACTGGGGAACAGACCCGTGGGGTACCGTAGGGCTGGAGCATTCGTTCCACCTCACGCTGGTGGGTGACGACGACTACATCTTTGTGGACGGGTTCGAATCGGGAGACACAGGTATCTGGTCGCTGACCGAACCCTGACTGGCGACCGATGAGTCGCCTAGGTAGGTGACGACCGACATCACAGCAATCGTGCCCAATCCGGTCACTCCTCTTGCACGACACTCCACGCTCCGGTCGTGCCTGACTCGAAGTCGTCCGTGAAGACGAGATCGGAGGCTGTTTCCCGGCAGTCGTCGAAGGCGAAGGTGGCGATGACGCTGCCCCACGCTCCGCCGGTGGCGTAAGGGGCTGTGGCCCAGAAGGTGCAGCCGTCGCCGGGGTCGATGGTCAGAGAGGTCCAGCCGCCCCATTCTTCGGGAGACAGCCCCAAAGTCTGTGCACCATCACCTTCCTGGAGTACGATTTCGCCAATCGACAGGCTGCCGGGCGGATCGTCGGCGTGGCGCCCGGTGAGGCGCACCGACGGGCTCAGGGTGACGCCGTCGCTGACGTTGCAAATGAGCGCCAGGTTGCCTACGCGGTCAAGGGTCGCCGCGCCGAGCCAGCGGTGCGCTGGGTCCGCAGCAGAGGTGCCCTCTTGGTGCACGCTCCAGGATCCTCCTGTGCGCCTGAGCTCGAAGAAACGCACCGCCGCGCGATCACTGCCGTCGGCGTCAATCGTCAACGTCCCGGCAAGGGCCTGATGGCCCTCGTAGGCAGTGAAAACCAGCGACGAGAACACCTCCCGCAGCGGGTTCAGTCTCTGTTGGGTCCCCGGCTGCGGGATACAGGGCTCGGGGCCGAGACCACAGAGATCGCTGTCGAAGGCCGTGGTCGCCACCACTGCCGGTCCGATCAGGCTCGACGCCGCGGGCACATCCCAGTTCACGTCGAGCTCCCAGAGCTCGAGCCTGTCCTGCCCGCCGTGGGCCTGGCCGTCGACCGCTCGGCCGATAATGGCGCGGGCTCCTGCAGGGGGTGCGGCGATCCACGAGGGCTGGGCGGGGGTCAGCGACTGGAAACCGAAGGCCGGCAGCGGCGACACCTCGAAACGCTGCCACGAGGCCGGTTCGCCAGCAAGCATAGCCGTTCGTTCGAGGGCGTAAAGTGCGGGACTGGCCTCGTTGACCGTGACGACGAAAGTATCCGGCCAGGCCGCGAGTCGTGGAAAATCCGGGAAGCCCGTGGTGGGGATGTCGTATCCGTTCCAGCCGCCACTCACCGGGTCCCCCGACTGTGACACGTAGACGCACAGGTGGTTGCCCGCGCCGCGCTCGCTCAAAACCCAGCGGTCGGCAAGGCGATCGAAGGCGACGCCGGGCTCACCCCAGCCTTCCGCGCAGGCGCCTGAAGCGGGCCACAACGACGAGAGCGCGACCGGCCCGCCGATCACTGCGCCGGTCGCTACGTCGAGCACCGTCATCACGGAGGACGAACGGCCGCTCACCACCTGCACGTACCGACCGCCGCCGACATCGCCGGTGGTATCGGCCGGCAATGCACCGGTGAAGGGCGCGCCCGAGAATACGACCGGCAGCCCTAAGCTCTTGCCTCCGCCCTTGGCCGCAAGGGGGCTCGCGGCGAGGGCAAGGTGCTGTGCATCGTTGGCCGTGGCTGAGGTGTTGTGAATAGTCTGGGCCAGATCGACGTCGATCACATGCGGCTGAGCAACGCCGAAAGGCGCCGCCTCCTCGGCCGGTGTTGCGGTCGAACCACCGGATATGGTGATCACGGCCAGTGCGAGGAAAATCATGGCCCTCCTCGAGAGGGTTGAGGTTTCTGCGGACTCGTACGTCTTCATGCCGTCATCCTCCAGTGATGTCCGTCATCTGCGGACATCGTCTCGAGTTCCCTTTGAACCGCCTCGAGCAGCATGGGCATCGCTGCGGTCACTGCGGGGGAGAGATCCATCGACCATTCGAAACACTCCGGTTCGACACCGATCACCACGATCTCCGGCGAGTCGTTGCGATTGCACAAAGCCAGCACGCGGGTCAAGTCGAAGCCGTGCATCGAGCCGATCACCGGGTTCGGGCTGAGCTCGTCGAGAAGCAAGCGGTAGATTGTGCCGGGCGTTTTGCCGGCGCAGACGGTATCGATGACGATGACGCGCTCGGCCGACTCCAGCGTCGGGATGGCGTCGAGCACAGCGGTGCCGACGTCGACGAGAATCACGTCCCCGGGCAGGTTCGCCTGGCGCAGTGCGTGGACCGCGTGCACCCCGGCTCCTTCGTCGGTGAGCAGGAGGTTGCCGAGTCCGAGAATAGCGACTCTCACGGCAGCCGCCCCGATACGCCTGCAGGCACCGAGCGCACCACCGTGGGCTCACCGCCTGGCCGCATCACGTGCACGGCGCAGGACAGACACGGGTCGAAGGAGTGGATCACGCGCAGCGCCTCGATGGGCTGGGCAGCGTCGGTGATCGGCGTGCCGATGAGCGCCGCCTCGACCGGCCCGGTGATGCCGTTGTCGTCTCGTGGCGAGGCGTTCCAGCAGGTCGGGGTGATCACCTGGTAGTGTGAGAGGCTGCCGCCCGAGATTCCGACCCAATGGCCGAGCGCGCCACGTGGCGCCTCGGTCAGTCCAAAACCGGTAGCCGAGGTCGGAACCGGCCAGCGGCTGTGCACGTCGGCGCCGGGTTCGAGGTCGTAGAGCCAGCGCTGCATCGCCTTGGCGACCTTGACCGCCTCGTGGGCGCGGGCCACGTGGCGGTCCATAACCGAGATGCCGCCGCGGTAATCGCCGGTCATCCACATACGGGCGAGCGGGCCGGCCTCGTGCGGGAGCTCGTCGTGGCGCGGCGCCTTGAGCCAGGAGTATGCGCCGGTCTTCGGGAAGACCGGGTCGGTGACGCCTGAGGCCGGTGGCAGGTTGTGACTGGTCTGGTTGTACCAGGAGTGGGTTACGTGCTCGGTGATTGATTCGACGTCGAGCGTCTGTACCTGGCCGACGCCGTCGCTGATCGTGCCCGGGGTGAAGAGCCTCTGATTGCCGTCATCGTCGAGAGGGAAGGCGCCGAAGGCGATGAGGTTGCCGTGCCCGCGCCCAAACTGGAAGTGGTCGTCGTACACCTCCGCCAGCACCTCGGCGTCGGGTAGGTAGACGCGTTCGATGAAGGTCGTCACGTAGTCGAGCTGATTACGAAAGTCCCGTACCCGGTCGCCGGTGACTGCCGCTGTGAACCCACCGGCGTGAAAAGCGTGCGGCGAAGGGATGCGCCCGCCGAAGACGGCGCCCATCGCCTGAGCCCTGCGGCGTGCCTCGAGCGACAGCACGAGGTGGTTGATCATGTCGTCGAGCCGCGGGTCGAGGCGAATGTCGACGTCCCACGCCGGCGTCCAGGGCGCCTTCTGCGGGCCATGAACAAAATCGGCCGCGGCCAGAAGGTAGAAGTGCAGGAGGTGCGACTGCAAGTAGTTCGCACCAAGAACGAGATTGCGCAGCAGGCGGCCGTTCGACGGCGGCTGGTAGCCGTTCGAGGCCTCGAGAGCGAGCACCGACGCCATGCCGTGCGATACCGGGCACACGCCGCAGATACGCTCGGTGATCGCCGGGGCGTCGGTGGGCGCACGTCCCTGAAGAATCGTTTCGAAGCCCCGGAACAGGGTTCCCGTCGCCTGGGCGTCGATTACCTGGAGTTGGTTGCCGACCCAGTCGATGGTCACCTCGACCTTGAGGTGGCCCTCGATTCTCGTTACCGGATCCATCACCGTTATGGTGGCCATTGCAGATCTCCTTTTCCGCCAGAGTCAGCCGTGCTCGCCGTAAAAGGGAGCGAAGCCGTCTGGAAATACCTTCTCCGTGCAGCCGATACAGATCGAGCCTGCCTCCATGCACCAGGTCCTTCCGCCGTGCCAACGTCTCTGGTGGCAGTCCGCCTTGGTTGACTGGCCGGCGCAGCCCAGTTCCTGGAGACACGTGTGAAGCTGGCCGAAGGTATCTGCCTCCTGCGAATTCTTGAACGGGCAGTTTTGGTGGATCCTCTGGCCGAAAAGAGCGGTCGGCCGGCGGTCGCCGTCGAGCTGCGGATAGATGCCGGCGAGCAGCTGAGCGATGGTCCACACCACCCAGTCCGGATGGGACGGACAGCCGGGGATGTTGATGACCGGCGCCCCGGTGAGCTCGTAGACGCTGACGATGCCAGTCGGGTTCGGGTTGGCGCCGGGAATACCGCCGAATGAGGCGCAGGTGCCGACCGCGAGCACCGCCATGGCCCCGGGCGCGAGTGATGTAACTGCTTCCTGAGCGGTGACGTCGTGGCCGTTCTCGGTCCACAGCATGCAGGTGTTGCCGCCGAACGCGGTCGGGATACCGCCCTCCACCACGAGAACGTAGTCGCCCAACGCCGCCGTTTTCAGGGTCGAAACTGCGAGGTCGCCCGCCGCCCCCATCAAGTTGGGGTGATAGGCGAGGTCGATGGTATTCAGCAGCAGGTCACCGATATCCGTCGGCGCCGAACCGCCTTCCAGATTGGCGAGAGATACCGTGCAGCCGGTGCAGTTGGACGCCGCCAACCAGATCACCGTCGGCAGGGTTGCGAGGCCGGTCGCCTCCGCCTCGCGCAAACGACCGAGCACTGTCTGGTCCAGGCCGAGAACTGCCGCCGACCCGATGCAGTAGTTGATGAACTTGCGCCGGTCGATATGTCGCATTCGAACCACCTTTCTGGACAAGCTGCGGGCATTTTTCGCCAACCTCGTCCTCGAACATCGA
>CAZCEX010000255.1:0-6510 GCA_964497785.1 uncultured Thermoanaerobaculia bacterium
AGAATCGCCGGTCGCACCAGTGGGTGGTACTTGCCCTTGTTGAGGATGTAGGCGAGGATAGCCACGGCATACCCACCACAGGCAAGGGCCGTACCGGTGACCACGTCGAAGGCGATCCAGATACCCCACGGATAGCCGTCGCTGAGACCGGACACAGCACCGATACCAAAAGCAAACCTGTAGATCAGTAGGAGTGCCCAAGCCGCAAGAAGGACGAGGAGAATCTTGAACGGCCGCGTCATCAGCGGCCCGCCGACGGGCGTTGCCTCTGCGTGTGCCATCACTCCTCTCCCTTCTTGCTCGCCCGGCGATTGCGCCAGAGAACGGCGCCCAGAATGCCGTACAGGGCCACCGGAGCGATGGCGCCCTTGTAGACCATGTGCTGGACCTCGGCGGCGCGGATCCCGGCGGACTTGTCACCAATGTCGGGCAGGCCGATATTTTCGAAATCAGTCGCAGCGAGGTATAGAACCTGGGTCCCGCCACCATCCGTCTCGCCGTAGATCTTCGGCGAGCCCGCCGGATAGTAACGCTCCGGATGTTCGCTGACTCGGCGTCTCGCTTCGGCGAGCAATTCCTCGTAGCTCCCGGTGATCACCGCCTCCTTCGGGCAGATCTCACAGCAGGCCGGCTTCGGGAAACCCGTTTCGTCATCGAGCCGATGATTGCAGAGCTCGCACTTGACGATCTTCGGATTCGCCTTTTCCCACTGGAACTTCGGGATGTTGAACGGGCAGGCGACCTGGCAGTAGCGGCAGCCAATGCATTTGCTGGGGTCCCATGTAATGATGCCGAACTCGCGTTTTTTGAATGCACCGATCATGCAGGCCCGAGCGCACGCAGGATCGAGGCACTGCATGCACTGAGCTTTCACATAGCTCTGGTCTTCCTGACCACGGTTGTAAACCTTGATGATGTTCTTGGTATGCCCCGAGAGGTCTTCGGGGGGATTGTACAGATTGCCCTCCATCGCATTGGCTTCTTTGCACGCAGTGACACATGCCATGCAACCAATACAACGGGTGGCGTCGTACAGCATCCCCCGCGCATCTGGCGGGGCTTCGGGTCGCGGGGTGGAGGCCTCGATCGGCAGGGCCGAGGTCGCGGCGCCTGCACCCACCGCCGCAACGCCCTTCAGCAGGCAGCGGCGATCAACGGTCATGACTCCCCCTCTCCTGCGTCACCGATTTTTTTGGATGCCATGACTCCCGCACCGATGACCGCTCCGGCCGCCAGTCCGGCAACACCGAACCAGCCGGCGCTCGTCGGCCCGTGTTCTGGATCGATCGGCGGATGGGCGCCGTCGGGCAGGAGCGCGGCTTCGTGCATCGGTTTGTGAAAACCGACGCCCTTTTCCGTGCACCCGAAGCATGGATGACCAATGCCGATCGGCCACGCACCCGGAACCTCGCAAAAGCCCGTGACCGAACAGTTGGAGTGGGTCTCCGGTCCCTTGCATCCCAGGGCGAAGAGGCAGTAGCCGAGCCGGTGCCCCTCATCGCCATACATTTTGGCGAATCGGCCGGCGTCGAAGTGAGCCCGCCGTGGGCAGTGCTCGTGGATCGTCCTGCCGTAGGCGAACATCGGCCGCGCCTTGTCGTCGAGCTCGGGCAATGTGCCGAAGGTCGCATACTGCAAGGCCGTGCCCAGAAAGTTGTATGGGCTTGCCGGGCAGCCCGGAATCGTGACCACCGTCTTGCCGGCGAGGATCTCCGGGGCGCCGACCGCGCCTGTTGGGTTCGGGTCCGCCGACGGGATGCCTCCCCACGAGGCGCAGGAACCGATGGCAATCACCGCTCCTGCCTTGGCGCCCACCTCCTCGAGGATGTCCTTCGCGGTACGACCCCCGATCTTGCAATAGATACCGTCGTCCTTTGTCGGAATAGCCCCTTCGACAACACAGATGAATTTCCCGGCGTGCTCCTCCATGGCCTGGTGAAGCGCCGCTTCGATCTGATATCCGGCTGCAGCAAACAGCGTCTCGTGATAATCGAGGGAAATCAGATCAAAAATCAGCTCGGCGATTCCGGGCGCGGAGGTCCTCAACAGAGATTCGGTGCATCCTGTGCATTCCTGAAAGTGCAGCCAGATCACCGACGGTTTCAGTCCTTTTTCGGCGGCTTCCGCCATTTTGAGGCCTGCAGCACTTGGCAATCCGACCGCTGCCGCAGCCAACAAGCAGACCTTGGTAAAGTCTCTCCGATCCACGCCTTCGCCAACCTTTTTGGTCGTCGAAGCATCCCATAGGTCCCTCCGAGCCATGACGTCCTCCTTCTCTTGGTTATTCACCCGACTGGGTAAAACTGCTTCATCGACTTTAGGGGTGGTCAGGCTGGAATGTCAACAGAAATATTTTTGTTGGTACCTCAGTCTCAACTTGAGCTGTGATTAAAAATCAGACGCAGACTCAGTTTTATTCAAGGAATCCTATCAGGTCCTGAGTGAGATGCGATCGACGAAGACGGGCCAACGCGCGGCTTTCGATCTGTCGTACCCGCTCCCGAGACAGGCTCATGACCTCGCCGATCTCACGGAGAGTCATCGGCTGATCGTCACCAAGCCCGTAGCGGCACTCCAAGACGTGGCGTTCCCTCCCGGGAAGCTCTGCGAGAGCGTCGGCGAGAGCCCGATTGAAAGACTCACGCAAGAGCCGCTCATCCGTGTCCGGGAAAAGCGTTTGTTCGAGAAGATCGCCGAGCTCAGAGTCGCCGTCGTCAAGCACCTGATCGTTGAGAGACAACGAGGTTCGCGACGCCCTCCGCAAAACCCTGACGTCATCGACCGAAACTTCAAGCTCGGTTGCGAGCTCCTCATCTGTCGGCGCCCTGCCAGAACGCTCCGCAAGTAGAGCCCGTACACGTTCCATGCGGTACAACGTATTGGCTTGCTTCTGAGGAAGCCGAAAGGGCCCCGCGTGATCAGCGAGGTAGTGCAAGATGGCCTGGCGAATCCACCACACCGCGTAGGTGATGAACTTGACGTCCTGCCCCTCGGCAAAAGGAATATACTTCTTCGCCGCCTGAATCAGACCCAGATTCCCTTCATGGATCAGGTCCAGGAATGGAACCTTGGGGTTGCGGTAACGCTTGGCGTAGGCAACAACGAACCTCAGGTTGCAGACGACGAGCTGGCGGACCGCATCTTCGTCGCCGTCGTCCTGGATCCTCCGCGCCAAATCGCGCTCCTCCTGATGGGTGAGACTGTCGTACTGAGAGATCTCCTTGAGATAATGACGCAGGGTCGAAACCTCGGTGTCGGCCGAACCAGAACTCGGTGAACGAAGCGCCATTCAGCCCCCTCTTACCCGTAATAACGGACAGACGCAGGGGCAGAAGCTCATTCGTCTTCCACAACCCTCAGCGTTCCCGACTCAACCCGGACCAGCGCGTGGTACCTCGGTACCTCGTTCTGACCGCCAACCTGGCGACGCAAAATGCTGGCGAGCATTTCATTGTCTCCTTGGAGCTTGCGAACCTGTTCGCGAAGATTGAGGATGATCTCGACGCCCGCAAGGTTGACGCCGAGGTCCCTCGTCAAGGCGATGATCGTTTCGAGGCGTTCGCATGCCTCGTCGTCGTACAGGCGGGTATTGCCCTGAGACCGGGCTGGCCTTAAAAGACCCTCCCGTTCCCACAAACGCAGGGTCTGGGGGTGCACCTTGTACCTTTCGGCCACCCACGAGATCATCCGGTAACGGGGCTTTGCTTTCATAGGTCCCTCTTCGACACTCACCCGGATAGGGCATTCGGCGCCGCTCAGTTGAGTTTGGCCTACCCATCCTCCCACAGGTCCTGCGAGTGTGGCAAATCCGATGCAAAGCTCGCAGCCCCGTGATGCACAATTATTGCGGGGGCAGGGAAAATCACCCGGGGCCCTGCGGCCCCGGGTGCACTTTGGTTCACTGGTTGTTTTCTGCGTCGACGTCAACAAACTCCGCGTCGATGACCTCTTCGTCCGAGCTCGTTCCTGTGCTGGGCTCACCATCAGGAGCCGGGCCCTGTTCTGGCTTTCCTTCGGCCTGAGAAGCCGCTTCATAGAGAACGGACGCCACTTTGTGAGACGCCTGAGTCAGTTTCTCGTACGCCGCATCCATGTCGGAGGGGGAACCCGAATCGAGCGCCTTCTTGGCCTCGGCCACTACCTCTTCGATGGCACTGGCGTCACTCTCGGGGATCTTCTCCCGGTTTTCGTTGACCAGTTTTTCCGTCGAGTACACCAGACCGTCGAGCTTGTTCCTGGACTCGATTTCGCAGCGCTTGGTGGCATCTTCAGCCTCGTGCGCGGTACCTTCGTTGACGAGCTTTTCGATCTCCTGCTCCGACAGCCCCGAGGAACTCGTGATCTGGATTTTCTGCTCCTGTCCGGTTCCTCGGTCCTTGGCTGCAACGTGCAGAATTCCGTTGGCGTCGATGTCGAACGTGACCTCGATCTGCGGCACACCACGCGGGGCAGGCGGAATGCCCATAAGATGGAACCGTCCGAGGGTACGATTATCCGGCGCCATCGATCTTTCGCCCTGCAGAACGTGGATCTCGACCTGGTTCTGACTGTCGTCCGCAGTCGAGTAGACTTTCGATTTGCGCGTTGGAATCGTGGTGTTCCGTGGAATCACCACATCCGTCACTCCTCCCAAGGTCTCGACCCCGAGGGAGAGAGGCGTGACGTCGAGCAACAGAACATCCTTGACCTCGCCCGCCAGGACTCCGGCCTGGATCGCCGCACCGATTGCGACCACCTCATCCGGATTGACGCCACGATGCAGCTCCTTGCCGAAGAATCCGCTCACGGCCTTCTGCACCAACGGGATTCGCGTCGAACCACCGACCAGAACGACCTCGTCGATATCCTTCGCGGACAGCCCAGCATCCTCGAGAGCCCGTTTGCACGGTCCCAGAGTTCGATCAACCAGCGGCTGGATCATCTGCTCGAACTTCGCCCTGCTCAGCTTGATCGCCAGATGTTTGGGGCCAGAGGCATCTGCGGTAACGAAAGGCAGGTTGACCTCGGTCTCCATCGTTGAGGACAGCTCCATCTTGGCCTTTTCGGCCCCTTCCTTGAGCCTCTGCAGGGCCATCCGGTCGTTGCTGAGATCAACACCTTGGTCCTTCTTGAACTCGTCGACGAGCCAATCGATGATGAGCTGGTCGATGTCATCACCACCAAGATGTGTATCACCATTGGTCGACTTGACCTCGACGACGCCTGTTCCGACCTCGAGAATCGAGATGTCAAAGGTCCCACCTCCGAAATCGAAAACGGCAATCGTCTCATCCTCTTTCTTGTCGAGACCGTAGGCAAGGGCAGCCGCCGTCGGTTCGTTGACGAGTCGCAGAACCTCTAAACCGGCAATCTGTCCTGCGTCCTTGGTCGCTTGCCGTTGGGCATCGTTGAAGTAGGCCGGTACCGTGATGACCGCCTTCTCGACCTTCTGTCCCAGATAGTCCTCAGCCGCCGCTTTGAGCTTTTGCAAAACCATGGCGGAAATTTCCGGGGGCGAATAGATCTTGCCATCCGCCTCGATCCGGGCAGTATTATTTTCTCCCTTGACGACCGCAAAGGGCACGGTCTTGATTTCTCCGGAAACCTCGTCGAATCGCCTCCCCATGAAGCGCTTGACCGAGAAGACCGTATTTTCCGGATTGGTGACGGCTTGCCTCTTGGCCACCTGACCAACAAGTCGTTCTGCGTTCTTGTTGAAGGCAACAACGGACGCCGTGGTCCTGTTTCCTTCCTGATTAGGAATGACAACCGGCTTGCCACCCTCCATGACTGCCACCACTGAGTTCGTGGTGCCGAGATCGATTCCAATGACACGAGACATGCTATAGTCCTCCTCAAGTTTCACTAGCCAATCATAAAATAAAACCTGAGCGGACTTTTGTCAAGTCTTGTTTTGAATTATTATTCTTCGATCAAACGGACCCCGGGCCCCGGAATGGTCGTGGGTTGCCCATCCCCTTCCCAAGCGACTGCTCGACTCAGGATGAGTTGGGGAATCTGGTCGCCTTCGGAGTCAGATCCGGTGACCATCAGACGATTGCCTCTGGTCGTCAATCGATAGCTCCGACTCCACGGATCCACGAAGTCAGCCGGCACATCGCCAGCCCCGTCCAGAAGGCGCCGGATGGTATCCGGGTAGATCCCATCGAGGTAAAAAACCCCCTCGGCCGTCCGACAGAGACGCTCCAGACGAAACCATGAGGCGCTCTCGAGAATATAGCCATTCCAATACCGCTCCCAGAAATCGAAGCTCGGGTTCGTCGGATTGCGTTCCATCCCCGACATGGAGAACCCCAACAAAACCAGGAAAGGAATGGCCAACCAGGGAATGAATCCACGGGCCGGCGCTTCCCCGTCGACCGGAATCGCCATCTGGCGGCTCAGACGCCGCGCCACCTCCTCTTGGGTGGCCTCGCGGATGAACCCGCGATCAAGAAGGTCGGCCAGAGCTTTGCAGGTATCGAACTCGACATGTGGGCTGTCGGCGATGATTTCATGAACCGATAACAG
>CAZCEX010000256.1:0-6488 GCA_964497785.1 uncultured Thermoanaerobaculia bacterium
GTCCAGTGTCCGATAGCGCTTGACGTTCTTTTGGTTGTGGCTCCGCCACCTTGGTATCTTTGTGAGATCCCGTCTTGGACAAGAGTGACCTTGGGCCCTCAATCCATACCCACCGAGAACATACGATCGAGGTCATGCTTCGAGAACGTGCGGAACGCAATCAGCGTCTGAGATGACAAGATGCCCTCGGCCTTGAGCATTTGCTCGGTCACCAGCGACGCCACCTGACTGTCGCCGTGCGCTCGCACCACCGCCACCAGATCGTACTGCCCGGCAACCGAGTACACCTCGGAAACGCCTTCCAGCTCTACCATGCTCTCGGCCACCTCGTTGATCCGGTCGTTGCGAACCTTGAGCAGAACAATCGCACTGGTCATAAAATCCTCCACAAAACAGATCTCGAAACCCTGCGGGCGACTCATCATAACCCCACACGCAGTGGAGCTGCTCGCCCTGCCTCAGAACTCGTGATAGACCACGACGTCGCTGGCGGCGTTGTTTGCCAGCTCGACCAGGCGCTGGTGGTGGGTGAAGAACAGAACCTGGGTTCTTCTCGACAACTCACCGAGCACCTGCAACGCCGCTGCCGCGCGGCGATCGTCGAAGCTCATCAGGATGTCATCGACCACGAAAGGCATCGGCTCCCCGGCCAACAGGTATTTTTCGAGGCTGGCGAGGCGCAGAGCCAGGTACAACTGATCTCGGGTTCCGGAGCTCATCCCGGCGACACCGACACTTGTCCCGCTTTCTCGAACCCCCTCGAGGATGGGCTGGTCGTTCTTGTCGTAGGCGGTTTCGAGGCGATCAAAAGAGCCCACCGTAAGAGCGGCAAAAAGCTCACCGGCTCGACGGAGCAGAGGCGCCTGATTCTGCGAACGGTAGCGTTCGATCTCGCGCTGCAAGACGGCCGATGCGAGGCGCAGACGCATGTATCGATGGACCTGAGTACGAATCTCTGCAAGCTTCGACTGAGCCCTTTCCGCTGCCACTGCGGATTGGTCACCGCCGTCCATGGCTTCGAGGATCTGACGCTCGCTGCCGATGTCCTGATCGAGGCCCGAACGTTGTTCCTCGAGCTCCGCTATTCGTCTGTCGAGTTCGTTGATCTCGACCTGGAGTTCCGCCGAATTTGCGCCCTCGGCTTCGGCGATCAGCATCTCGAGGGCCAATCCGCTCTGCTCGACCAGCTGCTCTTCGACTGCCAGGAGCTTGCTTCGGGCGGACCGCAGATCAGCGGAGCGCTGCTCGGCCTCGGGGAGCTCGTCCGGTCCGCTACAGCCGGCCTCGGCACACAGCTCGGACAGACGCCGGGACGTGAACTCGATCGTCTGTTCGGCCTCGGCGCACGCGTCCTTCGCCGCGTCAATCTGCTCCTTGAGACTTTTCAGAATCGCAGCGTCCGACTTCGCCTCGGACAGCATTGAGTTCAGCCGTTCTGCAGCCTCTTCGGGCCGTATTGCCGCGAGCTCCCGTGCCACCCCCTCAACCAGGACCTTCAGCTCCTGCTCGAACTCCCTGGCGTCTCGATCGATGCTCTGAATCCGCCGGTCTTTCCCTTGTATTTCGGTGGTCTTCGAGAACAAGTCGTCGAGTCCCTCGAGCACAGCGGCAGCTTCTGCCGGCAAGGAATCGCCTGTCAGGCCGAGGGTTTTCACGACCGCCGCCCACTCGGTCTGCCAATCCCTGACAGCATCGTTCGCGCCTTCGAGGTCGCTTTGAGCCAAGAGGATCTCTCCGTCAAGCTCGGTCCTGCGCTGCTCGAAACCCAATCGACGGCGTCGCGTGTCATCGATCTGCCCTGTCACATCGATGCAGCGGTCAAGCAACACATCGAGGCTCTCTCCGTCTGCGGCCCGAGCTTCTTTGAGACCCTCGAGAGCGGCGCTCAGCGCGCTACGATGGCCGGCAATCAGGCCGGCCACCCGCCGAACCCCGGCGTCATGCTCGCGGTGATTCTCGATACGCTCCACCAGGCGATCCTTGCGGGACGTCCACGCTCTCATCTCGCGTGGTGAACCAGCTTCGACCCCTGCGCCCGACCAGAGGCCCTTCCACTCGGAACGAGTACGCTCGAGGTGTTCACTTGTCTCCCCACGCCGCACTTCAAGCCGACTCTGTTGTTCTGTCGTCTCAGCGACACGCGCGATCAACTCGGCCATCTTGGCTACCCTGTCGGCCTCGCGGCGCAGCCGGTCGCTGACCTCGTCAGCCCCGTGAACGCTCTTCTCGTATGCGTCGGCCAGATCGAGTTCGGCGTCGAAGTGTTTCGCCTCCTGGGTGACATCTTCACCCGTTGTCCAGGCGCGGCGAACCAGCTGCCAGCACTGGTCTCGTTGCTCACGAGCATTTTTAAGATCGTGCTCGCTGAGAACATTCCCCCCCCGCTGCAGCTCTTCAATCTGACGCCGGTCTTCGCGTGCGCTGCACCGTGTCGCCTCGAGTCCCTCGACGAGCCGGTGCTCTTCGTCTTCGATTTTCAGCAACTTGCCTTCGAAACGGTCGATTGTCTCGGCCGACGGCAATGCCGCCCTCTCGAGTTCTTCCGCCGTCGACTCACCCATATTGAGTCGCTCGAGATCGACGTCGATCTGGGCCGCATCAACATCGCGCCTTGAGACGGCCTTGCCCAGTAAATCCTCCAGGTCACCCTGCCGGCGCGCTGCGGCCACGGTGCGGGCCAGCTCGGCGCCGTCCCTCTCGTCTTCGGCCTCCTCGATTGCAACGACGGTCTTCCGGCGCCTCTCCTCGAGGTCGGCGAGGTGTTTCCTGGCGTGGTCCCGGCTCGACACATTGGTGGTGTATAGCGATGCCAACTCGCCGATTCGGCTCCTCAGAGCCGTCGTCGGCCGCAAGGAGACGACGTCTTCGAGGCTCGCCCCCGGCCGGAGCTGGACCACAAGAGCTTCGGCATCGATCCGCAACTGCTCGAGCTGTCCCTCCAGCTTGGAGCGGTCCCGCACCGCCTTGCGGTGGCTTCCCAGGCGCTGGTGCAGGTTGGTGATCTCGTCGGCGCGTTCGAGAACCGGATCGGGGACTGAGATGTCCTGCGCCTTTGTTCGCGACCGTTCGAGTTCAGCCCGGCTGCCGGCCAACGCCTCGCGTGCACCCTCGAGTTCGGCAACTGTTTTTCGCCGCCTTTCGGGGAAGTCCTCGGACAGGAGGTTGACCGAACTCAGACCCTCGACCTGGGCCAGCTCGTGGTTCCGGCGGTTCAGGTTCGGCAATGCGAGCAAGAGGCGTTTCTTGCCATCCCGCTCAGTCGAGAGCTTCGCCAGCTCCTGAACCAGCTCGTGCTGCTGCTTTTCAGCTCTTCGCAGGGCTCGGTCGTGCTCGAACCAGTCGCGCCCCGACAAGGCTTTGTTTCGAACGTCCTTTCGCGCCGCCTCGTACTCCGCCACCGCCCGGTTGATCGCCGGGTTCTGGCCGCGCGGGCGGAACAGCTCGTCGGCCTCGGCGTCGAGTTCGGTGATGATGCCGCGAATTCCAGCGCCCCCGAGTCCGGCCGAGAAGAGGCTCTGTCCGACCTCGCCACTGTCCTGCAGGATAGCCTGCGAGCCCTCGACCAGGCGCTCGTGGTTGATGCCGAACATCGTCTTGAAGAGGCCGCCTTCGACCCCGGCCAGGTAGCGATCGAGGGCCTCGTCGCCGAGGGGCTGCCCGTCAGTGCCGAGCAAGGTATTGCGCCGCCCCTTGCGGCGTACGAAACACAGCTCCTCGCCGTCGGAGTGGCGCAAGCGACCGCCGATCCGCAAGCTCGTATTGTCGTGTCTGAAAACGTCCGTCGTCCTCTCCGGAATGCCGAAGAGAAGGGCATGCAGAGCGCGCAGGGCACTGCTCTTGCCGGCCTCATTGGCGCCATATACGATGTGCAGACCGTATTCGCCCCCCGAAAAATCCAGCTTCAGGTCGGTGAACGGCCCGAACGCCAGCAGATCAAGCTGCAGGACCTTCACTCGCTGGCCCCGGCGCCCAACAGACGGGCCACAAGCAAGTCCTTGACGTCGTCGAGGGCAGCTCGCAGAGTTGCCGGGTCGTCAACAACAAGCGGTTCTTCACCCTGTCTGAGCTCACCAGGAATCTTGCCCACCAGATCGGCAAACAGATCACCGATCTCGGCCGGCAACCCCTCGTCGGCCTCGAGATCGGTGATCGCCCGCAGCAGACCCCCCAGAGCATCATCCCGCGCCGCCATCGTCTCGAGGTCTCTTTCGGCCACAGTGCTGAGCTCAATTTTCTCCAACCACACCCGCCCGGCGCCGATATCGATCAACCTCGCCCTGATCTCACTGCGCCAGTGGTCGGGCGCCAGGATGAGCTCCTTATGTGCCGCACAGGCGCCGTTGATGCGCAGCCGTACCGCCAGCAACTGGTCGCCGAGCGGGGACAGCGCGTCGTCGAGCGCGTCGGCCACCCGATCGACCAGCTCACACGCCGTATCGGCGCCGGCGGCATCGACCTCCAGCACCTGCCACCGCACGACGTCGAGATCGTGGTGCTCGACCGACACGACCTCACCTTCGGAGACGGTTACCAGGGTGCACCCCTTGGGCCCCGTCTCACGAGCGTGCCTGCCCTGGGTATTGCCTGAGAAAACTACCCAGGGCTCTTGATGCACGATCTCCCGGCAGTGAATATGACCCAGGGCCCAGTAGTCATAGCCCTTACTCAGCAGTCCAGCGAGAGAGCACGGCGCGTAGGGTTCGTGACCCGCACGCCCGTTGAGGCTGGTATGCAGCAGGCCGATGTTGAAAAAGCCGGGCCGGGCATCGGGATATTCGACCGACAAATCCTCGGTCACCGCCCTGGTCGCGAAGCTTTGTCCGTGGATCACCACGCCGTAGTCCTCGAGCTCGACCGACTGAGGGCTGACAGCCGACATCAGGGTGACATTGGCCGGCAATCGGAGCATTTTGGTGATCCGGCTCTGAGCATCGTGATTGCCCGACACGACAAAAACACGCACCCCGGCCTCGCGCAGGCGGGACATTTGCTGAGCGAAAAAGAGGCCCGTATTGTAATCCGGCCAGTCGCCGTCGTAGACATCGCCCGCGATCAATACGAAGGCCACCTCGTTGTCGATCGCCAGCTCGACCAGGCTCTCCAGGGCCCGCCGAGTGGCCCCTCGAACCTCCTCGGCCGGCACCCCCTCGTAGCGCTCGAGCCCGGCGAGCGGGCTGTCGAGATGCAAATCAGCGGCGTGGATGAACTTCATGACTCGAGTCGAAAGGTGATGAATACGGCTGGTCAAATCCCCGCGACGAAAAACATGAACGATTGCACGTCGATGAAGTCGCGGGCCTCATAGGGCCGGAGCTGTTCCAACAACGATCGGGACATCTCAAGCAGCCGGGTGTAGGTTTTCCACGAGAGCTCAGCGGTGTAGCGCAGGTCGAAATTGAGGCGCGCAGCGCTGGACTTCGCCATATCCGGCTTCATGAGCATGTGGATATCGGGGCGCGCGATGAACGCGTACGCGGTGAGCACCGGCCACGTGGCGGCGAGGGGCCCACCTTCCCGCTGCGGCAGATCCTGGACAGCATTCACCAGACGGACAAAATCTTGACGGCACGGTTCATCGGCACCGAGCACGTCGGCCAAAGCGGCAAAATACTCGGCCGCCTTGTCCTTGTCTTTGAGAGCGTCAGACAGAGCCGACTTCTCGAATACGCCAAGAAGGTTGACTTTGCCTTCGACAGCGGCGACTCTGCGGCTGACCTCTTCAAGATCACCGGCCTGCAACAGTTCCCGGACCTGGCCGTCCTCGAGGGTCTGGAACCACAGCTCGTGGGCCGCCACCTTGGAGTTGCGCTCGTCCTCAAGATACCGTGGATCCGCGAACCCCTGAGGATACCGCTCCAGATAACCACTGACCGCCTGTTGGATGCCGACCCTGGGTTTCCTCTGGCCCTTGAACCGTCCCTTCTCGAAAAGAGGGAGGTGATCCAACATGGGATCAGACTGATCCTCGGCCGTTTCGAGCGGCACATGAAGGGTGGAGATCGTCTTCACCGCATCGTTCGGTTTCTCCTCCGTCAGGTCACGAAAGTAAACAACGAGCTTCCCTCCCTGTAGGACCTCGAGGACCTTGCCCGGGCCCCACTCCGGCCGCGCCGGGTGAAGAACGATTGTGCCGATCATCGGTTGGACTCCATTCACGATATCCCCCATTCGTGGACACACGTACTGTACTGTAACCACGACAGCTATTCAGCTCAATCTTGGAAATCCACTGCAGATATGTCGCTCGCAGGTCGGCGTCCTGGATCACAGATTCGACCGACAACCGACCTCTATACTCATAAAATGATCACAGCCCCGCCTTCCCAGCGCGCCACCGTCCTCGCCCCCTTCAGCTCGCAGGTGCTCATCATCGGCGGACCCGCCGAGCTGATATTTGCCGACGGCTTCGACGGTGGGAGTACCTCAGGGTGGTTCTAGGAGGGTGTACCGAATAGAATTGGCGGCGCCTTTCGGGCGGCGTTTGGTCC